>JAFPAK010000149.1 GCA_017390825.1 Clostridia bacterium | reverse complement strand
TCGGTTTTAGTTTTATTATATTCGCCCATAACTGCCGAAGGCAATATCACTTGGACGAAGTCCAAATATAACTGCGAAGCAATATAACTCACCGAAAGGCGAATATAACTGAGGCGCACTTCCTTACGAAGTGCGCCTCTTCTGCCGGTTTTATTTTTTATCACATAGTTTTTGCAAAGGAGCAGACATAAACCTCCCTTGCGCCTGCAAGACGAAGCATTTTAGCGCACTCGTTAACGGTACTGCCACCGGTGATGATATCATCTATCAGCAAAACACGGGAATCAGGAATACCTTTTCTGACTTTGTAAGCACCTTTTACATTCGCAGCGCGCTCTTTTCCTTTAAGCATATGCTGCGGTCTTCTGCGGCGTTTCTTATAAAGCACACGGCTGTTAACCTTTATCCCCGTAATATCCGAAAGTGCCTTTGCAAGCAGCATGCTCTGATTGTATCCGCGCTTAGCTTTATCAAAGAAATGCAGCGGCACCGGTACGATATAATCAAAATCATAGGTAGAAAACCGCTTGCCCATCTCTTTTGCAATATGCTCTGCGGCAAATGAAGCTACATCCGTGCGAGGCAGACGCTTTAACCCGAGCGCCGCATTTTTGACAGCACCTGAATACTCAAAAGGTGCAAGACATCGCCGATACCATTTCGGAGTTTTTCGGCAATTGCAATGCTCCTTGTGGTTAAAGCAGACTTTACAGACCTTACCCTTGATATTTTTTATATCCTTTTTACAACTATCGCAAAACACCTGATTGTTATCTATAAATGCATTGCACGCACAGCAGCGTGTGGGGTAAATTATATGCAGCAGTCTATTCATCATCAAAATGTTCCGCCGCTTTATTATTTTTTGAAATCTCGCCCAAAAATTTTGAAAATGCCGTGTATCGCTTTGTCTTTTTATCGTTTGATACCATTTCACGCACTTCATTATCCGCACCGACAATAATAAGCAGGGCTTTCGCTCTTGTTACAGCGGTGTATAAAAGATTGCGGTAACGGAGCTTGGGAGGCGTTTCGCACATAGGAAGTATTACACAGTCAAACTCGCTGCCCTGGCTTTTATGCACAGTAACGGCATATGCAAGTTCAAGATCCTTCATCTCTTCCCCGACATAGGACGCTATTTTATCGCCATAGCGCACTTTGACAGTACCCGAAGAATTGTCCACAACGCAAAGCGTGCCGATATCACCGTTGAACACGCCCGTACCCTCTTTTGCCATATCAGTTATCCACGGAATATCATAATTATTACGCACCTGCATGACCTTATCGCCCTCACGCAATGTATAGCCGTTTGAGCGTATCTCATGCTTGCCGCGCTTTTTAGGATTAAGCTGTTCTTGAAGTATATTATTGATATTGACAGTGCCTGTCGATCTCATTTTTGACGGGCAAAGCACCTGAATATTGACGGACGGTTTAAATCCATAAGCCTCCGGCAGACGGCGGCAATAAAGATCTGCAACAAGCTCTGCACAAGAATCGCCGTCGGTCTTACGCATCATATAAAAATCGCTGTCCTTACCGCCGACTATCGGCAACTCGCCTGCAATGATACGATGAGCGTTGGTAACTATAAGGCTCTGCTGTGCCTGACGGAACACACGGGTCAAACGCACAGTCGGAATAACTCCAGCCTCGATAAGATCGTGCAGTACATTTCCTGCCCCGACAGACGGAAGCTGGTCGGTATCACCAACCATGATAAGGCGGCAGCCTGCGCTCATAGCACGCAGCAACGCCTCAAAAAGCTGAATATCCATCATAGAAAGCTCATCCACCACAACGACATCCTGTATTAATGGATTATGCTCGTTTCTTGCAAAGCTCTGACGGTCGTCATCTCCCCATTCCACCTCCAAAAGACGGTGGATAGTCTTTGCTTCTTTGCCGCAAAGCTCGCTCATCCGCTTAGCAGCACGACCTGTGGGTGCAGCAAGTGCGATATCACAGCCTGATTCTTCAAGAAGCGATATGATAGCATTCAGCGTAGTGGTCTTACCTGTACCGGGACCGCCGGTGAGAATAAGTATGCCTTTGCTCAAAGCGTTACTTATCGCCTGACGCTGAATTTCATCATACAAAATTCCGTTTTCCTCTTCAAACTGCTCAAGCCTTGCTTTATGTACCGCAATTTCCGGCGGCGGAACAGTCATCATAAGTCCGATACGGTTAGCGCAATAGCGCTCTGCTTTATACATATACTTCAAGAAAACAAACTCAGCCCCGTCAAATATTGCCTCGGTGAGCACACCGTTATGGATAAGCTCATCAAGATGAGAACGAGTATCATCAATATCATTACCGAGCATAGATGCCGCTTTTTCACAAAGCTTTTGCTTTGGAAGGCAGGTATGTCCGTTTCGCAGATTATGCTTCAAAACATATTCGATACCTGCATTGATACGGTAGCTGCGTGAAACGGGATAATCAAGCCCGAGAGCAATCTCATCAGCACGCAAAAAGCCTATTCCGATGCTTTCAGAGCACAGCATATACGGATTTTCGAGTATTTTATCAACACTTGTTTTGCCGAGCTTTTTATATATCCTCATAGCCTCATTTGCAGACAGATGCATTCTTGCAAGACGCAGCATTACTTCACGCACACCGGTCTGCTCACGGAATTCGGCCCCCATCCTCTCCGCTTTTTCAGCTGAGATACCACGGATAACCGACAGCTTTTCAGGATGATTTTCAAGCACATCCAATGCTTCCTCGCCGAACTTTGTAACTATCTGTGCAGCGGTGGCAGGACCGATGCCTTTTATAGCACCGCTTGAGAGATAATGCAGTATTGCCTTGCCGTCCGCCGGAAGCGTGCTTGTATAGGAAGCAACCTTGAACTGTGTACCGTAAACGGGATGAACAGTGTATTCACCGTTCAGCGCAACCTCTTCGCCGATACAGACAAGCGGCATTGTGCCGACGGCAGTCATTATACCGTCAGCACAGCTTATTTCTATTACGCTGTAACCGTTTTCCTCATTGCGGTAGGTGATGTTTTCTACCGTACCGTTTAAAGTCTGTGTTATCATTTCCATACTAAAAGTATATTATTATTTTTAAAGTATGTCAACAGTATTTGCAGCATATATTTTACTACAACGAGTAAGAAGGCGATGGCTTGAAGATATGCAGTATATCCGCAAAAAAAGGTAAACATACGGTGATAATATCGTTGTTACTTGTTATTGCGATAGTTACCTCCACCGTGATCTCCACAGTCGGCTTTGCCGAGAATGATGACTATATAAAATGGGTTGACTTCAAGATTTCCTACACCGTACTGCGTCAGGCAATGCAGATAGATATTGATACATATGGTAGCAACACGCATATTGATTGGATATTGCTACTCGCCGTTGCCGCTTGCTATAACGGAGGCAGCTTTGAAGAAAAACAAAACGACAAGGTAAATGATACTGCAGAGCGCATTAAAAATGGCGAGAATCCGGATGATATAATTGCATCTCTGAAATATTACAGCTATTACTACGAAGCGTATTCAGCGGTACTCGGTGGATTTCTGGGCGAGTACCAAAAGGACGGCAATACCGAATACGGACTTATAGCATACTCCCCCGTTGCCTACGGCTATTCGTATTCACATTCAGACGATTTCGGAAACTCTCGTTCCTATGGATTTAAGCGTACACATCTCGGCAACGATCTAATGGGCAGTATCGGCACGCCTATTATTGCAGTAGAGGACGGAATCATCGAAAATATGGGTTGGAACAAATACGGTGGCTGGCGCATCGGTATCCGCTCGATGGATTTCAAGCGTTATTATTACTACGCTCATCTTCGAAAAGGGCATCCATATGTCAACACCCTAAAAGAGGGTATGACTGTGAAAGCCGGTGATGTTATAGGCTACTTGGGTATGACCGGATATTCAGATAACGAGGATTACAACGGCATGAATGTTCCGCATCTGCATTTCGGCGTTCAGCTTATATTTGACGAAAGCCAGGTGGAATCTAATAACGAGATATGGATAGATGTCTATAAAATAGTGAAGCTGCTTTCTCACAACCGAAGCCATGTTGTTAAAAATGAAAACACCGGTGATTACGAAAGAACTGCTTAAATGAATATATTTTTACCGCATTCACTCTTATCCTTCGGCTTTACTGTAAGTGTGCCGCTCTCATCATATGTGCAAAGCAGTATATCCTTTATTTTTGCATTTTGTTTCTTTAATTCATTTTTTAGCCATTGCTCATTTCTTCCGCAGGCTGCAAGATTATTCTTCATCACCTTACCATCAATAATGACATTATACTGCAAAACCGAGGATGGTGCAGATATATTCATATCATTACAGCATACCGGCAAATAATTTTCATACGGCAGTACGCTTAATGTACCGTCAGTCTCAAGTACAGCATATTTTATCTGTGATATATCAAAATATCCCTGCTTACGAAGCTGAGTGAGTATATCATTGATATCGTAATTCTGCCTTTTCATGTTCTTAAGGCAGAAGTTGCCGTTATGCATCATAACAACGGGTGTACCTGATATAAATCTTCGGCAAACAATACTTTTGTCAGTAACAAATTCCAATACAAATGTAAATATACCTAGTACTGCCATTGCAACAAATATTGAGATGAGCGGTACATCCTTTTCAACGGCAACCGCAGCAATAGAACCGATAGAAATTCCTATGCAGTAATCGTAAAAAGTAAGCTGTGC
Organism: Clostridia bacterium; assembly: GCA_017390825.1. The sequence goes on along the minus strand of JAFPAK010000149.1, from coordinate 11,508 downwards.
TATCTGCCGTGCGCCGCAAAATCTTGATATCAGAAATAAGGCTACAGCTGAAAAAAGTGTACGTAAAGCAATCATTAAAATATCATCAAGTATATTCATAAGACATTCTCCCATATAAATTGTATAACATTATCTTTTACGGAAAGGTCGGTTTTATTGATGAATAATGACAGTGAATTTCAAAAAATGATTGAAAAATATAAAAACGAAATGAAAAAGTATATACCTGATGCGATCCCTGCCCAAACACAGCCGCAAACACAATCGCAGACACAGCCGCAGACACAGCCGCAGACACAGCCCGAGCTTATCGAGCTGCAGCCTCCTGAGGAGCAACCGCTTATCAACAACCTTGACTTTACTGCCGATTTTACTCCTCCTTCTGTTCCAAACGATGAAATAATAATCGGCAGCACCGAAAATCTGACCGGAGAAGGCTATCTGCGTATACAAGTATTTTCAGGCCGTGCGGCGTTACCTATTCCTGATGCGAGTGTGTTCATATCATCAGAGAACGGTGACGGCGAAAATGAAAAGCTGCTTTACTTCTTTACCACTGATAACAACGGTCTTGTTCCTACAGTTGAGCTTCCGACGGTAAGTGCAGAGGAAAGTCAGCAACCAGGAATGAAAAATCCGTACGCCGCTTATAATATCCGAGTTGAAAAAACAGGCTTTTTCATTTCTGAGCTGCGCAATGTGCCGGTATTTGACGGACTTACAGCAACAAAAAGCATTGATCTTGTTCCGTTGCCCGATTTTTACAACGGAAGCCGTCTTACTATAGTTGAAGACACCGGCTCTATCACACTTAACCCGTAAAGGAGAATGTATTTTGCCTGATATAACCATTCCGCAAACTATAACGGTACATCTCGGCGCACCCGGAAATTATGCGCAAAATGTTACATTGAATTTTCCCGACTACATAAAAAATGTAGCATCAAGCGAGATCTACCCGACATGGCCTGAAAACGCTATCCGTTCGAATATATATGCACAAATAACATATGCGCTTAACCGTGTATTTACCGAGCATTACCGAAGTCAGGGCTACGACTTTGATATCACCAATTCAACGCAGTACGACCAGTTCTTTGTGCCGGGGCGTGATATTTTTGACAATATCAGCCGTATTACCGATGAGATATTTGACTCCTTTATTGAGCGTCAGGGCACAGTCGGCCCTATTTTTGCACAGTACTGTAACGGAACCACCGTCACCTGTGCAGGTCTTTCGCAATGGGGTACTGTTCCGCTTGCTAAAAACGGATATACCCCTTATCGTATATTACAAAACTATTACGGTAGTGATATCAATATAGAACAGGATGTACCGACAGGTCCCAACATCCCCTCCTATCCGGGTACTTCGATACGAAACGGCGACCGAGGAAATACCGTACGTGCATTGCAGGTACGACTTAACCGAATATCGCACGATTACCCTTCGATCCCAAAGATCCCTTCAATTGATGGTATTTTCGGCGACCGCACCGAAAGCGCAGTACGACAGTTTCAAAAAATATTCGGACTGACGCAGGACGGTATAGTAGGTAAAGCAACATGGTATAAAATAATCAACATTTACAATGCGGTAAAGCGCCTTTCCGAGCTTGATTCGGAGGGAATCTCAATAAGCGAATTCAATCAGCAATATCCCGATGCAGTGCGTCCGGGCGACAGCGGTGATTCGGTAACGGTCCTTCAGCACTATCTTTCAACCATATCACAGTTTTATCAGGCAGTGCCGCCGGTTGCTTTGACCAGCATTTATGATGAGGCGACTCAGCAAGCGGTGGTTGCATTCCAAAAGGCTTTCGGGCTTGATCCCGACGGTATAGTCGGCGATCGTACATGGCAGGAGATATATCGTGTGTATCTCGGCATCATAACAAGCGAGGCGCGCATCACCGGTGGCACTGTAAAGTACGGCGGCACACCGCTCAGGGTCGGTGATTCCGGCGAAGCGGTAGAAACCCTGCAGCTTATGCTATCCTATATAGCTGATGCAGCATCAGACTTTACCGCTCCACCGATAACGGGACTTTTCGGTCCGCAAACAAGAGCAGCGGTTCTGCGTTATCAAGAATTGCTTGATCTTCCGCAGACAGGAATTGTTGACGAAGCAACCTGGAACAGTATTGCATCTGTTTACAGCGACCTTTCGGTCGGAAACCGTAAAAACCGAGGTCAATTCAGCGGCGAAACTTTGAAAGTGCAAGGTGATACAGTATGAATGGTAATAACATGAGACCCATCCCGATGCCGGAAAATATAGATACCAATACCCAGTCGATAAGAGAACTGCAGGAATTTCTACGCCGTATCGCATATTCCAACGAACAGATACCGCTTGTTGCAATCGACGGTATATACGGTAACGAAACAAAAGCAGCAGTAACCGAATTCCAAAAGCTGTTCGGTCTGCCACAGACGGGTGAGGTGGATGAAGCAACGTGGAACGCAATAGTTGAGGAGTTTCAGCGGCTGACCAACGAAGGCTCACTTCCTGAACGCATACGGGCATTCCCCTCACCTGCAACGGTGCTGATGCCAGGTGATTACGGCGCTGCAGTATATTTTTTGCAGGTAATGCTAAAAGCTATTGCTCAGAAGTATGATAATCTGCCCAATGTTTCAATAAACGGCTTTTATGATGATGAAACGCGCGAAGCAGCAGAGGAGTTGAAAAAACTTCTAGGTGTAGATTCACAGGGTTTGAACAATATTTCCTACGACAAGATCGTAAAGCTTTTTAATTCGCTTTATAATGAGTAAGAATAAACGGCTTTTTGTAAAAAATGCGTTGGTGCTGACTGTAACTGCATTCATTCTTCGTGCGGCAGGTATGGTGTTCAGAGTGTGGCTATCTGACACGATCGGTGCAGAGGGTATGGGGCTTTATTCGCTGGTAATATCAGTGTACTTGCTTGCTTCCTGCTTTGCTGCCTCCGGACTTTCCACCGCCGTGACACGCCTTGTTTCGGATGAATTGGTATGCGGTAGCGCAAGCTCTGTAAAACGCATTGTGAAAAAATCTTTTTTTCTAACTGCACTGATAAGTGTGGTAATGACGGCGATCTTCTTTTTCTTCGCAGAGCCTATTGCTGTGTATTGGATTAAGGATATCCGCACCGCAGACGCAATAAGGATACTGTCATTTTCCCTGCCTTTTATGGGAATATCCTCTTGTATAAGGGGTTATTTTATGGCGAGAAAAAAGCCGTCGGCTCCGTCAGCGGCAAACATTTTCGAGCAGACGATCCGTATGATATGCGCTGTTTTGTTGCTTTCAAATCTTTATGACGGCGATCTTAAAAGTGCCTGCTTTTGCGTGCTTTGCGCCGATACAGTTGCAGAGATCTGCTCCTGTACATATGTGTATATAGCATATCTTCTCGACCGACGTAAGATCAAAGCAACTTCAGACAGCGTCCACCAAAGCGGAATGAAACAGCTTGTATCTGTTTCAGCTCCGATAATTGCAGGACGATATCTGCAAACAGCACTGCACACTGCTGAAAGTATGCTGGTTCCGCAAACACTTTGTATGTTTAAAGGAACGAGAAGCGAAGCTGTATCTGTCTTCGGTATGCTCAAAGGTATGGCAATGCCGGTGATATTCTTTCCAACATCATTTCTGAATTCAATGTCAACTCTTCTTATTGCAGAGGTCAGCGGTGCCGCCGCAGCAGGTGATAAGGATAAGATACGGCGAAATGTAAACAAGGCTATACATATAACGCTTTACAGTTCGTTTGCCGCAACCGGAGTTTTTTTCTGCTGTGCGGATGAAATCTCATCAATTCTTTACAAAAGCAACGAGGTCGGCAGTATGATAAGATTTTTAGCATTGCTGATCCCGTTTATGTACCTGGAAAATGTGATAGACGGAATTTTGAGAGGGCTTAACGAGCAAGGAAGTGTATTCTTATACTCTGCAATCGATTCTGTGATACGGATTGTGCTGATACTGACTGTTGTGCCATCCTTCGGTCTTATTGGATTTTTTGCGATAATGGCGGTAAGCAACACTTTTACATCAACGATGAACTTGCGTAAACTGCTTATGCGTGCTGATGTGAAATTTGATTTTGTAAAATATATATTTAAGCCGTTTATCTGCACTGCGGTCGCAGTATTCGCCGCTGTAAACATCACAGGCACTACCATATTCCTTTGCTGTGTTAAACTGCTTGTCTGTATAGGCGTTTATTTGGCTATGTCTGCCGTTACAAATGCCATATCATTCGCTGACCTTAGATAGCTTGTAGATAATAAATGCACCAAGCATCAAAGCCACCGGTGCTATAATCCATTCATAGCCTGACGGCATACCCGGATATATCTCGTACAATGACCCTAGACAAAAACCCGATATTATCATAAACGTGGGATGCGGAAAGTTGTCCATTGCATATTTGATCGCTTTTGTAAGCGCAATAGTACCAACCGCAACGGAAAGAAGCAGCGGCATTAAAAAAAGGATATCCATATTCTGTACGGCGGCAAGCGTTTTGTCATAAAGCCCCATACATAGCAGCACATATGATACGCTGATACCGGGTAATATAAGTGCGGCGGCAATACAGAAGCCGGAAATAACTATCAATATGATGTTACCTGAACTGCTGCTTTGAGGCAGTCTTGATATAATGAACACCAAAAGTATGCCAAACAGCTGCCAGAGTATGCTTGATGGTTTAAGCTTTCCTAATCTTTTTATTTCTGCATAACGGTACATCAGCGGCAGACTGCCGATGACTGCGCCGATAAAAAAGTATGAGCTGATTATAAAAAACTTTTGGGTTATCATCAAAGCCGCCTTTGAAAACAGTAATATACCAAGTATTCCGCCTATACCTACCATAAGCAAAAATGAAAGATTTTTCTTCAGATCCGAAAACAGTTCTGACACAGCAGATATAATCTTATCGTAAATTCCGAGCAATATTGCGGTCGTGCCGCCGCTTACTCCCGGAATAAGCATTGCTGCGCCGATAATAAGCCCTTTTACGAACAAGCTTATGTATTTTTTCATAAATAAATCACCCTAACTGTTTTATCACAGTCAGGGTGATTATTTTGTCGATATTTAGATTTTAGTTATTCCTGCGAAATTAGCCATTACCTTTTTTGTGCCGACAGTATCAAATGCAATCTCAAGCAACGAATCGTTGCCCATTTTGCGAACATTAAGCACAGTACCGTCTCCAAAACTCTTGTGGCGTACACGCTCACCGGCTGAAAATTCAATTCCTGCATTTTTCGGTGTCTGCGGTCGGGCTTGCGGCTTTGCTGCAAATCCCATGTTCTTAAACTGTGCTGCACCGCCGTATGAGCTGCGGCGAGGCATATCTATATCCGATGTGGGCTTACGCTTCGGTGTCTTATCAACAACACATTCCGGAGGTATCTCCTCAACAAAGCGTGAGCGGCGGTTGTGATTGGTCGTACCGAACAGCATACGGCTGAAAGCACTTGTCACAGTCAATGACTTCTTTGCACGGGTTATACCGACATATGCAAGACGGCGTTCCTCCTCCATTTCGGCATCACCTGCGAATATTGATTGGTTGCCGGGGAAAATGCCCTCCTCCATGCCGACAAGAAATACATGCGGAAATTCAAGTCCCTTTGCTGAATGCAATGTCATCATAACAACACGATCAGCCTCGGTATCGTAATTATCGAGGTCTGTGATGAGCGCTATTTCTTCAAGATATTCCTGTAACGACGGCTCATCCGACTGCTCCTCGTAATGAACGATGGCGGTAGAAAGCTCGGTAACATTCTTAACTCTGTCCTCCGCTTCAATGCCCTGCGCTTTAAGTGCTGCGAGATATCCTGTTTTTTCAAGCATAAGCGAAAACAGCTCGGATACAGGCATATCATCTGCTGCGTTGATAAGCTCGGTCATAATGCCTGCAAATTCCTTCATTTTGCCCGAAGCACGGGAAAGTGCGGCATATTCGTCTGCATGAGAGATAACCTCAAAAAGTGAAAGCGACATCTCATTTGCAATGTTTTGTGCGTGATTTAAGGAGGTATCACCGATGCCTCTTTTGGGTTCATTGATAATTCTGGTAAGCCGTAGATCATCATCAGGATTGCTGATGAATTGAAGATAACTCAAAACATCCTTTATCTCCTTGCGATCATAAAATCGCAATCCGCCGATGACCTTGTAAAGAATACCACTTCTTGCAAATACATTCTCTACAGTGCCTGATTGTGCATTCATACGATAAAGCACAGCATGGTCGGAAAAGCGTGCACCTGATTTTACATTTTGCAGAATAATATCCGCAATATACCGTGCCTCCTCCGTTTCGCTCTCAGCAGTATAAAGTGTTATCGGCTCACCGCCGTTGTTGGCAGTCCACAAAGTCTTGCCCTTTCTGCCTTTATTTCTTGCTATAACTCCGTTCGCCGCATTTAGAATATACGAGGTCGAACGGTAATTCTGCTCAAGGCGGATAGTAACGGCATTTTTATACTGGCTCTCGAACTGTAATATATTTTCGATAGTGGCACCGCGGAAACGGTAGATAGATTGGTCATCATCACCAACAACACAGATGTTCTGATGCTTTGCCGCAAGCGTGCGTACAAGCATATACTGTGCGTGGTTGGTATCCTGATACTCATCCACCATTATATAACGGAACTTGTTCTGATAATACTCCAGTACATCCTCATTCTCTGAAAAAAGTCGGACAGTATTGACAATAAGATCATCGAAATCCATTGCGTCATTTGAAGTAAGCGTTTCCTGATACAGTTTATACACCGCTGCTATCTGCTTTTTGCGGTAATCATAACCTGCTTGCTCGATATATTCCGCAGGTGTGACAAGACTGTCCTTAGAATTACTTATCTCTGATATCACCGATTTCGGTGTAAGTATCTTCTCATCAATGCTAAGCGATTTCAAGCACTGCTTGACTATACGCTTCTGATCGTCAGAATCGTATATTGTAAAGCGTGAGGTATAGCCTATTCTGTCGGCATAACGGCGCAGTATCTTCGAGCAAGTCGAATGAAATGTGCCTGCCCATATTTCGTCACCGCCGTCAATCTTATCGCAAAGACGCTCTTTCAGTTCCCCTGCCGCCTTGTTGGTGAAGGTGATAGCAAGTATCTGCCACGGACGCACAGCATTTTCAGCTATATCCACCTGCGGAACAGTATCTGTTTCGCCGTTTATGTAAGCAATAGCAGCCTCATACTCTGCTGATGTGAGATCGGGCGCAGTCTCGGTATTATATGCGTTGCCGTATTTTATCATATTAGCTATGCGGTTTACAAGAACGGTAGTTTTTCCGCTGCCTGCACCTGCAAGGACGAGCAACGGTCCGTTTACGGTGGTGACCGCCTTAAACTGCATATCGTTCATTCTTTCGAATTCTTTTTTAATTAAAGCTCTTTTTAGCTGTACGGGCTCCAAAATATAAAAATCCTTTCGTTTTTAATAAAAAGTATTTACATATTTTAAAAATATGTTATTATATTATACAACAAAAATTACTTTGTGTAAATACAAAAGGAGTGGTATTATGAATAAATTTAATTTGCAACTTTACTCTGTTAAACATACTCTTGATGACGATTTTGAGGGCACTCTGCGCGCCATTTCAGATATGGGATATGACGGCGTTGAGTTTGCCGGAAATTACGGCGGACTGACAGGCGCTGAGCTCAATGAGTTTCTTGAATCTGTTGGGCTTACAGCGGTTTCTGCACATATTTCGCTTGAAGAGCTTGAAAACAATTTTGATTATCACAAAGATATTTTAAAAGCTTGCAACTGCCAATATATAGTCTGCCCGTGGTCAGATATAAAAACAGCAGCGGAGGCTCAAAGCCTTGGTAAGCGGCTTGAAGCAATATCCGAAAAATGTGCTATGAACGGCTTTTTGTTCGGCTACCACAATCACGCTCATGAATTTCAAAAGTCCGAAAACGGCGATTATCTTTTCGATATTATCATGGATAATGCAGGTCCGCTTACACTCTGTCAGTTTGATGTGTACTGGATTAGATACGCCGATGCCGATATTGATGAAATGATACGAAAATATGCCGGCAGAATAAATCTTATGCACTTGAAGCAATTTGATATTAAGGACGGCGAGAAATATAACAGCACGATTGATAAGGGACTTATAAACTTCGCTGAAGTTATGCGTACCTCAAAAATGCTCGGCACAGAGCATTTTATAATCGAGCAGGAGGGAGACGGCTCGCAAGAGCTTGCCGACGCAAGAACTAACATAGTCTTTGCAAGAACAATAAAAGCGTAATAAAGTATAAAAACCGAGGGAATTCCTCGGTTTTTACTTTTAATATCTTAAACCTTTTTCCTTCTGAACAATGTCTTGAATACTGTTCTGATGAGCGGTTGGATAAAGAATAACTGTGTAAAGAAGGCAAACGGAAAGTTATAGCACATAAGCTTCAGCCAATTTGCTATCAAAGTGATAAAACTGAAGCCCATATAATAGGGATAATAGATGATTGCCGCAAGGAAGCTCATTGCAGGACACATAAGCCCTACTGTTGCACAAATGATAGCAGTCTCGAAAAGTACGGGATGTGTGGTTCTGGGATCGAACACCTTGCACGCAAGCTTAAATGAGCAGGGACTGCCCATCACCATTTCAAGCAAATATGCAAGGCAGAACTCTATCAGCACTACTGCCCATATCGGGAACATCTTACCGAACATCATAACACCGCCGTTGAGAGAAATTCCGTGTAAAACACCGGTTGCTCCCTCGATGGTGGTAAAAAAGTCACCGTTTACTACATAAAGGCTGAAAAAGACATAGGCGTGAACGGTAACAATTACAGTCAAAAATGCAAATACCGCTCTTTCAAATTTGTTTGTTGGCATAATATTTCCTCTCCTTCAGGCACAAAAAAAGCATGCAGTAACTATCAGCTCAATCGGATTTTCACAAAGTATCGTAATCAGATTTATGCGCTTTTAGCACTACATGTGTCGTTTTGTGTCGATATTTAATTTGTTTGTATTTTATCAAAACAAAATTAAAAAGTCAAGCAAAATTTAAAGCCGGGGGAATTTCCCTCGGCTTTTAATTGCTTCTTATATTTTATCTTTGAACACGGCCTGAACCGTCGCCACCTGCGAGCTTTTCAACCTCTGCAACACCTACACGGTTGTAATCGCCCTCGATAGAATGCTTGAGTGCTGATGCAGCAACTGCAAACTCGATAGCCTCCTGTGTTGACTTGCCCGAAAGCAATGAATAGATAAGTCCGCCGCCGAACGAATCGCCGCCGCCTACACGGTCAACAATACGAAGGTGATACGACTTTGAGAAGCAATAATTCTCACCGTCATAAAGCATACCTGCCCAATCGTTATCACTCGCTGAAATAGATGTACGCAAAGTGATCGCAACCTTTTCAAAACCGAATTTGTCAGCAAGCTGCTTTGCAACAGATTTATAGCCATCGTGATTGAGCTTGCCACCGTAAATATCTGTATCCTCTGCTTCAATGCCGAATACATCCTTTGCATCCTCTTCATTTGAAATGCAAACATCAACATATTGACACAGATCGGTCATAGCCTTGCGAGCCTCATCTCTTGTCCAGAGCTTACCACGATAGTTAAGGTCGCAAGATATCTTAACGCCCTTTTTCTTTGCGGCAATGCAGGCTTCACGGCAGATCTCAACTAAATTCTCGCCGAGTGCAGGAGTAATTCCCGTAAAGTGGAACCAATCAGCGCCTTCAAAGATGCTGTCCCAATCGAAATCCGAAGCAGCAGCCTGTTGGATAGCAGAATACGCACGGTCATAGATGCAAACCGAGCCGCGCTGTGATGCGCCCTTTTCAAGGAAATAGATGCCTACACGCTCACCGCCACGAACGATTTTTGAAGTGTCAACGCCGAATGTGCGAAGCGAATTTACCGCTGCCTGACCTATTGCGTGTTTTGGCAGTTTGGTAACATAAACGCTGTCCATACCGTAGTTTGCAAGCGATACTGCAACATTTGCTTCACCGCCTCCAAAGGTTGCCTGCATCTGATCATTCTGAAAGAAACGGTAATAACCGTTTGGTGCAAGACGAAGCATAATTTCACCAAAAGTAACTATTCTAGCCATTGTTTCTAGCCTCCTTAACAATTTCAACAGACTTCTTACAAAGCTCTGTTATCTCATCCCATTTATTGTTGTCGATAAGATCGGCAGTAACCATATATGAACCGCCGCAAGCACAGATAACGGGGCATGAGATATAATCCTTCAGATTCTTAAGAGAAATACCGCCTGTAGGCATTACCTTGAACATCGGAAACGGAGCGCTCATTGCCTTTATCTTTGCAAGACCTCCCGACTGCTCTGCCGGAAAGAATTTCAAAACCTCAAGACCGAGTTTGTATGCTGCATGGTAATCGGTTGGTGATGTGCAGCCGGGATAGATAGCAATACCTTTAGCTTGAGCGTATTTGACAAGCTCTACATCAAGGCCCGGAGTTACAATGAACTCTGCGCCTGCTGCTATTGCCTTGTCTATCTGCTCTGTTGTAAGCACAGTACCTGCACCCACAAGCATCTCCGGACACGCTTCTTTCATAAGACGTATTGCTGTATCAGCACCTGCCGCACGGAAGGTGACCTCCGCAACAGGCACGCCGCCTTCACACAACGCCTTTGCAAGACCGCCTGCATCCTTTTCGGGGTTGTTGAGTTTGATGACCGGCACAACTCCGATAGATGTGATTTTTTCATTAATGGTTGACATTTTCATCTCACTCCTGATGGATTAAAATTATACTCCTGAATATGCGGAAAATCCTCCATCGATAGGAAGTACAACACCGGTGATGAAGCCTGCCGCCTCTTCATTTACAAGGAAGAGCAAGCCTCCCGAAAGCTCCTCGCTTTCACCGAAACGCCCCATAGGTGTTGCGGCAAGTATCTTGCCTGTGCGTGCTGTGGGAGTTCCGTCCTCATTCCACAAAAGCTTTGCATTCTGCTTTGTTGAGAAGAATCCCGGTGCGATAGCGTTTACACGGATGCCCACCTTTGAAAAATGAACAGCAAGCCACTGTGTAAAGTTGGATATAGCCGCCTTTGCGCCTGAATAAGCAGGTATTTTAGTAAGCGGTGTGTAAGCGTTCATTGACGAGATATTGAGAATGTTACACCCTTTTCTTCCGACCATCTGGCTTGCAAAGCATTGTGTGGGAATAAGTGTGCCCAGGAAGTTGAGGTTAAACACAAATCCTACACCGTCTGCATCAAGATCAAAGAAGCTTTTGGTATCTGCATCTATATCACCGAGTTCGAAATACTCCTTATCGGTGGTTGCCTTGGGGTTATTACCGCCGGCACCGTTTACAAGTATATCACACGGGCCGAGCTCAGACAATACCTTTTGTGCAACATTTTCACAAATTTCTTTATTTAACACATTGCAGGCATATGCCTTAGCAATTCCACCCTCGGTTGTGATCTCAGCAGC
>JAFPAK010000148.1 GCA_017390825.1 Clostridia bacterium | reverse complement strand
CAATGGCAGGTATGATACCCTCCGTTCTGGAAAGCTCAAAGAACGCATCTTATTAGATGGAAATGATATTTGATAGATCGTATGTTTCTTTATCAAAAGATTTGCTCATATTGAGAGCATCGAATATATCGTAATTCACAATCTTATTATCCTTTAATCCGACAACCCGATTGCCGATTCCTTTGCTCAAAAGTTCAACTGCAGCAAAGCCCATTTTAGAAGCAATCAATCTATCTCGCAGGGTAGGATTACCGCCTCGCTGAACATGCCCTAAAATTGTTGCTCTGCTCTCAATGCCGGTTTCATCCTGGATCCTTTGTGCTAACTCTTTTACATCGTACACACCTTCAGAAACAATGATGATGAAATGATTTCTACCGTTATTCTTTGTTTCTGTAATCCTGCTGATTACCTCTGTGAGATTTGATTTAATTTCCGGGACAAGAATAGCGGTGGCGCCCACAGCGATACCGCATTGAAGGGCGATATCGCCGGCACCGTGTCCCATAACCTCGACTACACTGCAACGATCATGAGACTGGGCAGTATCACGCAGTTTATCAACTGTTTCCACTACGGTGTTCATTGCAGTGTCAAAACCTATTGTATAGTCTGTTGAAGAAATATCGTTATCAATGGTTCCGGGAATTCCTATACAGGGGATTCCGCGCAGGGATAGATCCCGTGCACCACGGTAGGAGCCGTCACCGCCTATAACAACAATTTCCTCAATTTCGTTTGCTATGCAGTTCCTTATAGCCTCCTGCATACCTTCCTCGGTTTTGAAACGCGGACTTCTGGCTGTATATAGAATAGTTCCACCGCGCTGTATAATGTCTGAAACAGAGCGAATATCCATATCAAAAATATCGTTTTCAATAAGACCGTTATATCCTCGACGTATGCCTTTTATTTTCATACCTAACGATGCCGCCGTTCTTACAACCGAGCGGATAGCAGCGTTCATTCCCGGGGCATCGCCTCCACTGGTGAGTACACCTATTGTTTTCACTTGAAAGCCTCCTTAAAAATAAAAGAGCAAAGTTGTTCCTTGAATGAAGAACGCCTTTGCTCTTTATAAACTTATATCTGTATTATGAATATGTTTTGATAATTTCTTCAGCAATAACCTTCTTGGATATACAACGGTCCATTGCCTGCTTTTCTATGTAACGATGAGCGCCTTGTTCGTCCATTTTAAGTTCGCTGATAAGTAGCCATTTTGCCCGGTTGACAATACGGATCTCTTCCATTTTTTCTTCGATGGATAGTGTTTTCTTTTCAGTCTTTCTAAGTTTTTCTCGTGCACTTGAAAGCCAGCTGAGAGCAATTGCCATTGTCGGCTTTGAGGTTGGCTTTGGAAGCACAAACACACCGTGTTCTGCAACCTTGTCGTAGATTTCTGCTTGAAGTTCTGCCCGTACCATCAGGAGTACGACGGTCTCTTTTGAACTACCTGTGTCAATCGCAAAACGAGTACCTATATCATCAGGGAGCGGAGAGTTGATGATAACAAAATCAAAAGCACGTTCGGCAAGTGCTCGCTTGGCGGCACTGATGTTCGATACGAAATTGGTTGGTGAATATTTTGAGGTAGGGAGCAGAGCGGAGAGTGCATCATTAAAACCTTCTGCCGCCGAAACGATCAGAACGCTGTAAACTCGTTCTTTCAGACTCATTTTTGCTCCCCTCCTTTTTTGGGCTGCTATTCAGCTTTATTTATTGCAGTAGAT
>JAFPAK010000147.1 GCA_017390825.1 Clostridia bacterium | reverse complement strand
GTTGCCGGCGATATTCCGGTTGCAGAAGCCGTTCCCGTAAAGAAAATGCCGACCTTTGATGATGGCACACCGAAGCTTACGAAGGTGGAGATTATCTGTAAGGAATCTCGCTTTGAGGCTTTGAAGACGGCAATGATGGAGATCGGTATTACCGGTATGACGGTCTCTCATGTTCTTGGCTGTGGAGTACAAAAAGGCAAACCTGAGTATTATCGTGGCGTTCAGGTGGAAGCAAACCTGCTCCCTAAAATTCAGGTGGATATTGTAGTAAGCAAAGTACCTGTCCGCAGTGTCATTGATACGGCGAAAAAGGTTCTTTATACCGGACATATCGGTGACGGTAAGATCTTCGTGTATGATGTTGAAAATGTTGTGAAAGTTCGTACCGGTGAAGAAGGCTACGATGCCCTTCAGGACGTGGAATAGGAGACAATATGAAGTATGCACTTGTTCTGGATTCACTCCAGGATGTTCAGAAATTTACGGAGATTGTGCAGCAGATTGATTCGGATGTACGTCTGCTGGGGCGGGATGAAAACGGGAATCCATGGGAATTGTCCGCGAAATCGGTGTTTTGTACTGTTCTTTTAGGGACACATCTGCAGCGCAGACAGAGCCATCCGCCCAAAAATATTGACTGGAATGCAATCTACTGTGAATGTAATCATGATATTTATCATCTGATTCGCGATTATGTGAAAGAGTGAAAGGAGTTCATATTATGAAACCGAAGGAAAAAGAAAAGATATTACAGAAATCTACTTCTGAGATTGCGGTGAATTTTAAGGAACAAACGCCGAAGGTGGAAATCCGTTTTCCGAAGCCGGATCCGCTGTATGAAAAGGCATTTCTTTCCCGTGACGATAAAAACACATCTGAATATGCCCTGAATACGACAACATGGGATTGAATCCCCGGGATTAAGTCCCAAAACCGAATATCTTAAAAGCGTTTGAGAAAAGACAAGTAATGCAGATCACTTACCTTCAGCGAGTACGGGACGGTGGAAGCCGTATGGTGAGCCTGCACGAATAACACTTTTCGAGCTGCAATCCGAAAAGAAAAATCTTAGTAGGTGCGCCGTATCGTCATACGTCAGTTGACAGAGCCTTGCTTGAGGCTTGGAAATGAGAACAAATACAGGTGGCACCGCGAGTACAGCAATCGCCCTGTAGGATGCTGAATTTACTTTTTACGGAGGTATTTTCCATGTGTTCTATTATGGGTTACTGTGGCAGCGGTGCCGCTTTTGATAGTTTTAAGAAAGGTTTTGACCGTACAGTATCACGCGGACCGGATGACAGTCGAATTATTGATACGGGTAAAGGTCTTCTTGGTTTTCACAGGCTTGCTATTATGGGGTTGACCCCTTCGGGAATGCAGCCATTTGAACTGGAGGGCAGTTATATTGTCTGTAACGGCGAGCTTTATGGCTTTGAAAAGCAGAAAGCAACACTGAAGAAGCAAGGTTATACATTTAAGAGTGATTCTGATTGTGAAATCCTGCTTCCTATGTACTTCGAATACGGCACGGATATGTTCGCTATGCTGGACGCAGAGTTCGCCTGCATCATCTATGACGGAAAAACAGGTGAGTATATTGCAGCCCGCGATCCCATCGGCATTCGTCCGTTATACTACGGTTATGACGGTAAGGGTGTGATTCTGTTTGCCAGCGAAGCGAAAAACCTTATCGGACTTACCGATAAGATCATGCCGTTCCCTCCCGGTCATTACTACAAAGACGGCAAGTTTATCTGCTACTGCGATATTACCAGGGTGGATGCCGTTTGCCATGATGATCTTGAGACTGCGTGTGCACATATCCGTAAAAAACTGGTGGCCGGCGTGGAAAAGCGCCTTGTTGCCGATGCGAAGGTAGGCTTTTTGCTTTCAGGTGGACTTGATTCATCCCTGGTATGTGCGATTGCCGCCAGAAAAAGTAAAACACCAATCAAAACCTTTGCCATCGGTATGAGCGAGGATGCCATTGATTTGAAATATGCGAAGCAGGTTGCTGACTATATCGGCAGCGACCATACGGAAATCTATATGACACCCGAAGAAGTCATTGTCACGCTCGACAGCTTAATTCAGATGCTCGGAACCTACGATATCACAACCATTCGCGCAAGCATGGGAATGTATCTCATCTGCAAGGCAATCCATGAGCAAACCGATATTCGCGTACTTCTGACCGGGGAAATTTCCGATGAATTGTTTGGTTATAAATACACTGACTTTGCTCCATCTGCTGAAGCGTTTCAAGAGGAAGCACAAAAGCGTATCCGTGAGCTTCATATGTATGATGTACTCCGTGCCGACCGTTGCATTTCTGTAAACTCTCTGGAGGCAAGAGTGCCTTTCGGTGATCTTGATTTTGTAAAATACGTCATGGCTCTTGATCCGGAAATGAAGCTGAACAAATACGGCAAGGGCAAGTATTTGCTCCGCCACGCCTTTGAAGGCGGTGAATATCTTCCCGATGATATCCTGTGGCGTGAAAAAGCTGCCTTTTCCGACGCGGTAGGACATTCTATGGTGGATTATCTTAAAGAATACGCTGAGCTGCAGTATTCAGATGCTGAATTTGAAGCTGCCCGCAGGAAGTATACCCACGCAGCTCCGTTCACCAAGGAATCC
>JAFPAK010000016.1 GCA_017390825.1 Clostridia bacterium | reverse complement strand
CTCGGGGACAGCGATTTTAAGATAGCTCTTAAATGTGTTTGTTGTAACATTTTTATCGATCTGATCCCATACAGATCCGTTCGATTTCAGGTAATATGAGTAACTACCGTGGTGTGATGTAGCCGTAGATCTTGCGACAGAAGACATACCTGTAGCAGTTAAGCCTGTAGTGCCATACTCCCAAGAGTACATAATACCGTCTTCATCAGAAATGATAGGCGCTGTAGTGGTTGTGGTGGTAGTAGTTGTGGTAGTTGTTGTAGTAGTTGTAGTTGTTGTGGTAGATGTTGTGGTTTGTGTTACTAATTCAATAGTAGGAACAACAGTTCCGTCATTTACCAAACCTAACAATGTTGCACCGTAACCGCTTGATTCGCTAGTACTATAAACTGAAATACTAACCTGTGTTATTCCTGCAGGAATAGTAAGTGTTTCACCATCTGCAAAGATGCTGGTTGAAAGTGTTGTATAAGTACCGTCAGATGTATATCCGCGAACGATAAATCTCAAAAGCGAATTATTAAGACCTGAGAACGAAAGCACCTGACCTTCTGTAACATCAAGCTTATTTAATGCAGCAATACGTTTAAGAGCAGTAATACCTGTTGTATCAAGATTACCATCGGTATTTGACCAGAAGCCAACTGACCATTCCATACCCTCAAGCAGGTTACCCTCTGTAGGAGTTACCCATGCCGAAGTTGTTGTAGCTTCAGTAGTCGGCGCAGCTGTTGTAGCAGCTGTTGTGAGTATATCGGGAGTTTCATCACCTACACCAATTACTGCATACTCAATATCATCAATATACAGCTCTGTTTTGTAACTGTTTGTATTCTGATTATGTCCGAATGTCAATGCAGTAACATTACCTATATTTGAAGGAGTTATAAGAATAGATGTACCTGAAGTGGAGGTATATGTACCGCCAAGCATATAACGCGCGTACATGTTGGCTACAACTCTTGAAGTTGACCAATAAACAGTTCCGTCATATACGATACCGGTATATCCCTTAAAACTTGTTGTATTGGGGTTTGCGGTATATATACGGACATCGTTTGCAGTTTTCATTATTTCAGTATCAAGCGGTACTGTAATATAATTTGTTTTGTATGAATCATCCCAAGCAACTGTCTTGGTTACAATACCTTTGGTACTGGGGGTAACAGTATTCTCGTAAACACAATCGCTTGAAGGAGCAACTGTTACTTTAGAAGTTGATGCTGTAACATTAGATACATCGCCGTCTTCCCAATCTTCCATTGTTGCCCAGAAGAATTCATAAGCTGCATCATCTGCATTGTCAAAAAGCAATGTGATGTTATCAACATAGAAGCTTGTGGTTGCCTGTGTTCCTGATTCATAACCGAACGCGATCGTATCAAACACTGTAAGATCAGAAATATTAGAAAGATCAGCTATATACCATGCACCGTCTGGAGTTAATGTCTTACTGTCCAAAGTAAGATAGTTTTCATCTGAAGGTGCGGTAAATCCGGTAGTCAAAGCCACGGTAAGATCCCGGAACGTTGATGAAGATATAGCAGCCCAAAATCTGATAGCTACCGGTTTTTTAATATTCCAACCGGGAGTAAGTCTTACACCGATCTTGTTGTTAACTGTGCCGGCAAAGACCATGGTACCAACATTTCCGCCGGGATTTGAAAGGCCGGAAACAGCCGTATATGAAGCCGCCTTATCGGTACTTACGATCTGTTTGACAGATGTTCTTTCGGCAGAATCATCAAAGGTTATGAGAGTTTTCTCATAAAATGTGTCTTCTGCTGATGCAAATGCCATAGGTACTATGGTGAGTACCATAAGCACGGTCAGCATTACTGCGAGTAATTTTTTCATTTAATCACCATCTCCTGAAATTTATATTAATTTTAAGTACAATCCTCATCTAAATAATACATCTCATTTAGGGGTTTTGTCAATAATAAAATAATATCATATCAATTATTTGTAGAAAACGCCAAATAACCCATCTCGTACTTGTTTATTTCGTCCAATGCTCCAAATAGCGGATGACAAACGGGTTAACGGTGCCCAATAATATGCCTAAAACCCCTCTGATATCAGAGAGGTTTATAGTATTAAAACTAGGCTTTAACTTCCTCAGCAGTTTCAAGTCTGAAACTTGCGTACTTATCAACTATTTCTTTCTTGAAATCTTCAAGGGTCAGATATACATTAGGATCAGTCTGTATCCGCTGTGCGATATACTGAATATTTCTTGTATTATTAGCAACATTGCCATCTTTATAATCAGCATATACTGTCTTTGTAATATCACCTACAGTAACTGTTATATAACCTCTGCCGATAAAGTTGCGGGCAATATTGTGATCCTGAATTTTAACGATTGATCCGACTATGCAGGGTTCAGTTATATCATCTGTATAATAGCCCTGTGTAAAATCATATGTTACATCGATCAATTCGGAAATATTTCCAATTTGATAATTCGAATAGTTAAGGTCATAAACCCCTACAATATCTTCAGGAGAGATAAGAGTACCGGCTGTAACTGTATAGCCTGCTGCAATCAGTGCATCGATCTTATCAGTATCAACATCTGTGTAGAAACGGATGCCTGTGCCGTCTGTATAACGCATTGCTGCACCTTCAAGCATCTCAACCTTGCCTACTGCAACGGTTGTAAACTCATAGTCCTTATCAACTGTGAAAGATGAGCCTGCATCATAAGCGTTTATACCATCGGTATAGCAGATAAAGCCATCGGCGATGCTTTCCGGCAGAGTATACTGATCATTTTCATACTCAACCTCTACGCCGTCAAGCGTTACGGTATAAGAAGTATCAGTGTAATAATACACATTTATTGCTTCAACATAAAGCTCCGTTGCTGCAGACTGTGTGTAATGCGGTGAAAAAATGAAGTAATTGAGTTTATTTGTCTTTACTGCCGCATACTTTTCAGAAGTAAGATCAATAGAATAGGTTTTTGCAGTAGTATTCAAAGTCTGATAATTGCCGATAAGCACTACATCGTCTGCATTTGTAGTTACTTTATAGCCCTTTGTATTAACATTGGAGAAATAGCAATTACGGCTTCCTGATTTATATTCTGCATTTGTACGAAGCACATATTCTATCTTGACAGGATCAAGGTCAAAAACAGAAGTAGGTATTTTGATGTAGAACACACGGTCGGTCGAGAAGGACGAACGATAGTATTTGATCGTATAATCATCACCGTTTTTGGAAACTGTGCCGTCATTTACACCGTAAATGCCAAGTGAAATATCATCTGCACTCAAAGTCTTTACAGAAAGATTTGTGCCGGGCACGGTAACATCAGGCGCAGTAGTAGTTG
>JAFPAK010000146.1 GCA_017390825.1 Clostridia bacterium | reverse complement strand
GATTATCATACCAACAACATCATGGTGCAGAACGGTGAGCCCCTGCTGAGCGATATGGATACCCTGTGCATGGGTCATCCTGTATTTGAACTGGGCTCCATGTTCAATGCCTTCGTAGGATATTCTGAGCTTAACCATCAGAATATGATGGATTTCTTTGGCTATAGCTTCGAAACTGCCGGAAGGTTCTGGAATCTCGCTCTGAGAATGTATCTGGGTACTGAGGACGAAGCTGTGTGCCAAAGCGTGGCAGAAAAAGCAATGATCATCGGCTACACCCGGATGCTTCGCCGTGCCATTCGCCGCCCGAATGAGGCGGACAGCCCTGCCAAGATCGCTCGTTGCAAAGAAATGCTGGAAATGCTGCTGAACAAGGTTGACAGCATTGATTTTTAAGCGCAGCAACGCGCCATAATAAATTTGGATCCAGGTGTAACAGTGTTTTTTGCAAGTGTTCTGATTCGCTTAGAAAAGCGAATAGCTTTGCAAACATAGAGACTACGGAAAGCAGGTGATGAAATGAAGAAATTGGCAAGAAGATGGATCGCAATTTTCGTTGTTTGTGTAATTGTTCTGCAGCTGAGCGCCTGCAACAACGAGGAGTACAATGCAGATAAATCAACGATCGTTCAAGCGACCGTTATGGAAATCGAGAAATATGGGCATGCGGTACTGGACGTCACCACCGCTGATCTGATCGCTGCCGGATACGAGTTTGGTGACGTCGTCTGTGTGCGTTTGGGAGCCTGCTGAAAGTTCACCGTGAAGCTGTGTTCCCGTTCGATTATACTGAATTTTATGGTGCAATTTGTTAATGTCATACGCCATTGCAACAATAGCAATTTCTGTTTGAACTTTCTTTTTTCCACGAAGTAAAAATTGTCTAAATTTGTAGTTCTCTTTTATCACACCAAATGCACCTTCTGCCTGTATGCTTCTATTAGTGCGAAGCAGTATTCCCATTGGTGATGTAATATTGGCAAGTGATTGCTTCCTTTGTTCTATGAATTTTTTAGACACCTGCATTTTTCGATTTCCCTTGCTTCGGGTACAGCTTTTTTTATGTGGGCACCCTTCGCAACTCTCACATTCATAATATGTGATTTCACTTTCAAAACCGGATTTACTCTTTCGCTTTCCCTGATACATAGCTTTGAGTTTTCTGCCGTTTTGACAAGTGTATTCATCGTTTTCGGCATCATAATACATATTTTCCCGAAGTGCCATATTGTTCTTGAATTTCTTCGTCTTTGAACGCTCATAATTTTGCGGCTTTATGTAGCACGCTTGTCCTTTTTCTTCAAAGTATGTATAGTTTTCCTCACTCTCATAGCCTGCATCAGCAGTTACATCATCATATTGAACTTCAAGATACTTTTCCATTTTATCAATTAGCGGTATTAGAGTCAGTTGGTCGCTTCTTTCGCTTGATATATCAAAACCTGTAATATATTCCCCCTCTACTGCTAATTGCAAGTTGTATGCAGGCTTAAGCTGTGCGTTTCTCATATGATCTTCTTTAAGGTGCATAAATGTCGCAGATGGATCAGTCTTTGAAAAACTGTTTCTACCTGAGAATGTTTCCTGATACTTTTCGTACTTTTCCTTACGGTTTACAAGCTCTGTAAGTTGTTCAACATCTCTTTGCAACTCGCTTTTTCTTTTCCCTCTGCCATATACAAAAGGTGTCTGAACTTTGGATTTTAACACTTTAAGAAGCTCTTCAGGTTCTTTACAATTAACCATATATTTGAGGCATAAATCAGGGATTAATTTATCCAATTTTTCAAGCAGTCGAATTTCATATTTTGTAGTACTTTTTTTCCATACAAAGCTATATTTATTTGCATTTGCTTCAATTTTTGTACCATCTACAAAAAGATGTTCATATTTAATTTCGCCTAAATCCTTAAGTTTTTGAACAAACTGATAAAACAATTCTTCGTAACATTCACTTAAACGAGTGCTTCTGAATCTGGCTATTTCATGATAATTTGGTGCTTTTTCACCATTAAGAAGCCAAATGTAGTTAATATCTCTTGTGCAAGCGGATTGTATATTTCTGCTTGAGTATTCGCTTTCCATAGCTGCATATATCACTATTTTGAGCATGGTTCGGGGAGTTGTTGCACTTCTTCTGCCTAAATGAGAATATGTCCGATAAAGTGCTGTCAAGTCCATTTCATCAATTACTTCATCAAGTAGACGAACACTATCGTTTTCGGGAATTGTTTTTTCTGCAAATTCTTCTGAAATTAGTAGTTGAATATTTCTTTTCATAGTGGTATAATCTCCTTGTGGTGTTATTGTTTTTCGCAATTCAATTATACCAAAAAACGAGGACTTTTGCAATTGCAATCGTCCTCATTTTTCTCTTTTTGGGGTTGTTATTTTGCTACAGCCCCTTTTAAGGCGAACAAATTTTTTTAAGTATCAAACTCAAAGTAATACATCTTATCTGTATAACAATCATAAACCGCTATTTCAAAATTGAAAGAAGAGCGATTTAATAGTTCGGAATTATCGCTTCTATCATTATCTTTTAACGTGCTATCGTCAAATATGTAATACCCATTTTCGATTTTTGGCATATGTGCTTCCTTTGCCAACTCATAGCCATATATTACTCCGTCTTTTTCTCCGCCATACATGACAAGATTAAGATTTTCAGAGAAAGGAAGCTTATTCCAATCCTTTATTATATCTAATGCTTTTTGTTTATTGTCAGAACAATCTAAAATAAGACAATGTGAACCTTCTCCTTGAAAACCTTCATGCGTGTCGAGTTCCTCGACAACTTCAAAATCTTTTTTTGTAAATCCAAAATATGGTGTTGTCATATCCGTATAGTAATCTATAGGTTTCATTAACAACAAAAGCATTACTGCCAACGAAAAATTTCCAAGAACCGGTATCGACTGATACCAAGAAAAATTTGTAGGAAAATCCCATAAAAAATCCGATAATGGTCCTATAAATGCAAAAATCTGATTAATCACCTGAAATACTTCCTGCATACAAACTCCCCCTTCATGCATAACCCTGTTTCTTACATTATTCT
>JAFPAK010000145.1 GCA_017390825.1 Clostridia bacterium | reverse complement strand
TAAGGGCAAAGTCTCGCTTTATGAGCGCGATGGTGCCTATCAGATGTATATAACCAATATGCAGCCGCAGGGGATGGGCGAACTGAATATTGCGTATCAGCAGTTAAAGGAGAAATTACAAAAAGAAGGATTATTCGATGCTGATAAAAAGCAGCCTATACCAAGGCTGCCTTCGAGAATTGCAGTTATAACTTCTCCAACAGGTGCTGCTGTTCAAGATATACTTAATATACTTACAAGGCGATATCCTGTCGCTGAAGTGATAATGTGTCCCGTGCAGGTTCAAGGCGATTTGGCAGCACCGCAGTTGATCGAAGCGATTAAAAATGTCAATAGAAAGAAATGTGCCGATGTTATAATCATCGGAAGAGGCGGCGGTTCAATTGAGGATCTGTGGGCTTTTAATAACGAGGAACTTGCGAGAAGCATTGCTGCTTCAAGAATTCCGGTTATAAGCGCTGTTGGTCATGAAACGGATTTTACGATATGTGATTACGCAGCTGATCTTCGTGCACCTACACCGTCTGGTGCTGCAGAGCTGGCGGTGCCAGACAGAAATGATCTTTTGTTATTAATAAAGCGTATGAGCAATGCAAACAGAAATGCGGTGAGATCTTGTTATAAGAACAAGTGTTTAATACTATCGGCAATGACAAACAAGCAATGTTTAAAAAATCCGCTTTATTATGTTGATAATTTGTCGCAGACGCTTGATCTGTTTATCAGGCGTATGAATAATTCGTATTCTGAAATAATATCCAATAAAAAACAGAACTTTGTTGAAACAGCAGCACGATTATCAGCATTAAGTCCGCTTAATGTTATGCTTCGCGGTTATTCTGCAGTTTATAAAGATGGCAAGATTATCTCATCATCACACAACATAACTGTTGGGGATGATATCAGTATCAGATTTCACGATGGTATAAAAAATGCTACAATAAAGGATTAGATAGATATGGAACATACTTTTGAAACCGCAATGAAGCGTCTTGAAGAGATTACTTCGTTGCTTGAAAGTGGAAATCTTTCATTGGATGATTCAATAAAGCTCTATGAAGAGGGCGCTAAATTGAGTGTTTTTTGTGATAAAAAACTTAAAGAGGCACAGTTGAAGATAACACAGCTTGATGAATGTGAGGAAGATCCGCAATGAGTGCAGAGCTTATGCTGAAAAGCTATGCCGGTCTGGTAGAAGATCGTCTTCAGAGTATATTGAATGATTATTCAGATGTGCCTGATATTTTAAAAGAAGCCATGTCATATAGCTTAAACGCCGGTGGAAAAAGGATACGACCTGCAATAATGCTCGAATTTTATCGTATTCTGGGCGGCAATATATCGGATATTCTCAATTTTGCATGTGCTATTGAAATGATTCATACTTATTCGCTTATTCACGATGATCTTCCGTGTATGGATGATGATGATATGAGAAGGGGAAAGCCGTCATGCCATATAGCATTCGGTGAAGCTAATGCATTGCTTGCCGGGGATGCTTTATTGACACTTGGATTTGAAACCGCTGCTTGTATAAGCAGCAATGTTGATCCGTTTCGTGCCATTAAAGCCGTATCAGCATTATCTAAGGCTGCAGGTATGAGCGGTATGATCGGCGGTCAGGTGCTCGATCTTGAAAGTGAAGGCAAGGATATTACAAAGGAACAGCTTGACTTAATTCACAAAGGTAAGACTGCTGCGCTTATTAAAGTTTCTGCCGAGATTGCGTGCATAATAGCCGGGGCTAGTGATATCCAAACCGATGCTGCTCTCAACTATTGTGAATATATTGGTCGTGCTTTTCAAATTCGTGACGACATTCTTGATATTATTTCTTCCGAAGGGGTTTTGGGAAAACCTATCGGAAGTGACAATGCACAGCATAAAAACACATATGTTTCTTTTATCGGGCTTGAAAAAGCTCAAAAAGAAACCTTGCATTTAACAGAACAAGCATTGACTTGTCTTGAAGCTTTTCATGAAACGGGAAATTTAAAAGATCTTGCAATTTTA
>JAFPAK010000144.1 GCA_017390825.1 Clostridia bacterium | reverse complement strand
AGGTCTCCGACGTGGAAGACCTGATCGCCAAGGGCATCAGTGTCCTGATCATCAATCCCGTTGACTCCGATGCCGTTACCGGCGACGTTGAGGCTGCTCTGGCAAAGGGTGTCCGTGTTATCTCCGTCGACCGCGCCGTCAACGGTGTGGAGATCGACTGCCAGATCGCATCCGACAACGTTCTGGGCGCTGAGCTGGCCACCCAGTACATCGTGGATATGCTGGGTGAGGGCGCTGTTGTCGCCGAGAACATTAAACGGTCGCATAGCATATATAGAAACTACAAGAGGCTGTCCGTATTCATGCGCATTTTGTCTTTCTGGCAGAGGTGAAAAACCTCAAAGCTTTCCTTTGGGTAAGGTCAAGGAGAATATTTTAAAGCTAAGTAATTCCGGCACCAAGACAGTGAAATTTGTTGATCGTACATTTAATGCAAATGCCGACCGTGCCAATGAGATAATTTCATTTATAATCGACCATTCAAATATTGATATTCCAAATGACGTGTGCTTTCATTTTGAGATAGCAGGGGATATTTTAAAAAGTGACACTATCGAGTTGCTTGGTAGTGCAAGAAAAGGTTTGTTTCAGCTTGAGATAGGGCTGCAAAGCTTCAATGAAAAGACGCTATGTGCTGTCAATCGCCGTACGGATATTGAACGACTTTGTGAAAATATTAAAAAGCTGGTTTCGCTCGGCAATATGCATATTCATATTGACCTTATCGCAGGCTTGCCTTTTGAGGATATAAATAGCTTTGAAAAAAGCTATGATCTCGCTTTTTCACTTGCTCCTAATATGCTGCAGTTGGGTTTTTTAAAGCTTCTTCATGGTTCTGCAATGCGAAATGTGGATTATCCGTATCCTTGCCGTTTTTCAAAATCCGCACCATATGAAGTAATCAGCACGGATTGGTTGAATGAGATGGAAATAAGGCATCTTCATCTGCTTGAAGATGTAACTGATCGAATTGTTAATTCCGGCAGATTTAAGTTCACCTTGAAGTATGCTCTGGCGGTATCGGGCAAAAGCCCCTTTAATCTGCTTTCTGAATTAGCGGAATTTATCGGCAACAAGACCTACCGTATTTCGCTTGATGAATATACATATAAGATCTATAATTTTCTCTTAAAATATACCGATAAAGATACTCTTCGTGATACTTTGGTGTGCGACAGGCTCTGTTCTGACAGTTCGGGAAATCTTCCTGAATTTTTAAAGGTGTATGATGACAGATTGCGTTATGCAAAGCGAGATATTGATGAGTGTGACCCAAAGAGATCGGGTGTAAAACGAGCATATGCGTTACTCAAAAGCAGAAACGCCGTTGTTTATGTCGATTACGACAAAAAAGATAAAATTACCGGTAGATATAACATCCACAGAAAAATTTACAATTAATTCTTTTATTTTTGTTTATTGTATGTTATTATTAAAGATATAAAGAGAGAAAGGACAATTGATCCAATGGGAATTAAAGAACTCTTTTTAGGCTCTTACAGAAAAAAGCAGCTTAAAAAGCTCGAACCTATAAAGAATGCGGTATTAGCGCTTGAAGACGAATATGCAGCTTTGAGTGATGCAGAACTCAAAGACAAAACAAATCAGTTTAAAGACCGTCTTGAAAACGGTGAAACGCTTGACGATATATTGCCTGAGGCATTTGCAACATGCCGTGAGGCAGCATGGCGTGTACTTGGCATGAAGCCGTATCCTGTACAGATTATCGGCGGCATCGTATTGCATCAGGGAAGAATTGCAGAAATGAAAACAGGTGAGGGTAAAACACTTGTTGCAACTCTTCCTGCATATCTGAATGCGCTGTCCGGCAAAGGTGTTCATATCGTTACTGTCAATGAATATCTTGCAAAGCGTGACTCGGAGTGGATGGGTAAGGTGTACCGCTATCTCGGCCTTTCGGTAGGACTTGTTATTCAGGGGCTCAAACCTGAGGAGCGTAAAGCGGCATATGATGCAGATATCACATATTGCACCAATAATGAGCTCGGATTTGATTATCTGCGTGATAATATGGTGACCTATAAGGAGCAGCGTTCCCAACGAGGCCATAATTTTGCTATCGTTGACGAGGTTGACTCGATTCTTATTGACGAGGCAAGAACACCGCTTATTATTTCAGGTCAAGGCTCAAGATCGACCGATCTTTATCAGCGTGCAAACAGTCTTGCAAAAGGACTTCGTTGCGTAAAGGTAAAGCAGGTCGATGCTAAAATTGATAATGATGCTGAGTATGCGAATGCAGACTATATTGTTGATGAAAAAGCAAAGACCGCAACGCTCACTACAACAGGTGTTAAAAAAGCAGAGCAGTATTTTGGTATTGACAATATCAACGATCCCGAAAATATGACCATTTCACATCATATAAATCAGGCTATACGTGCACACGGTATCATGCAGCGTGATGTTGACTATGTAGTTAAGGACGGGCAGGTAATTATCGTTGATGAATTTACCGGCAGACTGATGTTTGGCAGAAGATATAATGAGGGCTTGCATCAGGCAATAGAAGCAAAAGAGGGAGTTAAGGTCGAGCGTGAGTCGAAAACTCTTGCAACTATAACTTTCCAGAACTTCTTCCGCCTTTACACAAAGCTTTCGGGTATGACCGGTACTGCAATGACTGAATCGCAGGAATTTGCAGAAATATATCGTCTTGATGTAGTTGAAATACCCACTAACCGCCCACTTGCAAGGGAGGATATGGCGGATGTGGTTTATAAGACTGAAAAAGCCAAATTTAATGCAGTTGTTGAAGATATTGCACAGCGTCATGCCTCCGGTCAGCCGGTGCTCGTGGGTACTATTTCTATTGAGCGTTCAGAGCAGCTTAGCGCTTTACTTAAAAGAAAGGGCATTAAACACAATGTGCTTAATGCTAAAAACCATGAAAAAGAAGCAGAAATAATAGCACAGGCAGGTAAATTTGGTGCTGTTACCATTGCAACCAACATGGCAGGTCGTGGTACTGATATTATGCTTGGCGGTAATGCTGAATATATGGCAAAGGCTGAAATGCGTAAGCAGGGCTTTGAGGAGGAAATGATCGTTGAAGCAACCGGCTTCGGAGATACAGATAATGAAGAGATCATTGCAGCCAGAAAGGTGTTTACAGAGCTTAATCAGAAGTTTAAAACAGAGATCAAGCCGGAAGCAGATCGTGTAAGAGATGTCGGCGGTCTTTGTATCATAGGTACAGAGCGCCACGAATCACGCCGTATCGATAATCAGCTTCGTGGCCGTGCAGGTCGTCAGGGTGATCCGGGATGTAGCAGATTCTATATCTCGCTTGAAGATGATCTTATGCGTTTGTTTGGCGGCGAACGTCTTTACAATATGATGGACTCTTTGCGTGTTGATGAGAATGTACCGCTTGAAGCAAAAATGCTTTCAAATACCATTGAAAATGCACAGCAGAAGATTGAATACCGTAACTTCTCATCACGAAAGAATGTCCTTGATTTTGACGATGTTATGAATGTTCAGCGTACTATCATTTACGAACAGCGTAATAAGGTTATTGACGGTGTAGATCTCAAGGACGTTATTGTCGGTATGATAAATGAGACTGTTAAGTCGGTTTGTGAGCATTACCTTTCAGGTGAGACGGTAGATGACTGGAACATAGATGGTCTTAAAGCGGAATTTGCGAAATGGCTTAATATCGGAAATGTACTTGAATTTACTGTTGATGATAAAAATAACATTACTGAGCAGGAGATAATTGAGAAGATTCAAGATATTGCGATGCAGCGTTATGCTGACAGAGAAAATGAACTCGGTGAAAAGACGATGAACGAGGTTCAGCAATATGTTCTTCTCCGCAGTGTTGATTCTCATTGGATGGATCATATTGATGCAATGGACGAGCTGCGTAACGGTATATATCTTCGTTCTTACGGTCAGCATGATCCGGTCGTTGAATACCGTAACGAAGGTTACGATATGTTTAATGCAATGTCCGAGTCTATCCGTGAGCAGACTACCAAGATGGTGCTTAACGTACAGGTTAGAAAGAACGAGGAGGTCAAGCGTGAGCAGGTTGCAAAGGTGACCGGAGAAAGCGGCGGTGACGGCACAGTTAAGAAAGAACCAAAGCGTGCCGAAAAGAAGCCGGGCAGAAATGATCCTTGTCCTTGTGGCAGCGGAAAGAAATATAAAAAGTGCTGCGGTGCTGATGAATAAATCAAAAATAGGTTGCATTGCCAAGTGTTCTAAAGTACACTTGGACAGTTTTATTCGCCTTGCGGCGAGTTGTATTGCTATATAAAAAGTACTACCCGAAAAAGAGTTTTGTTTTTCTCTTCTTCGGGCAGTTTTTTTCTTATACCGTTACAAGCAGGGAATTTGTATGCTAAATTTCGATTTATTTATTGAAAACTATCCTTTGGAAACCTGCTCATTTGCAACCTCTTTTTCATTTCTTATTTCGGCAAAACATCGCTGAACATTATTGTAATCAGTCCATGCTTTTGTATATCGGTAGGAAACTTTACTTTGCCTTGTTCAATAAGCTTTTCCATTACCATCATGCTGACTCTCGGCGAGAAAATGCTGTTTGCGGAATTGCAAGCCTTCATTAGCTCCTGCATATGTTCGGGATACATCGGGCTTAGAATCTCTATGATCTGCTTTGATATCTGCTTTGCATATTCGTAAACACATTCATCAGGCTTGGCAATTACTTTTTCAATATAATTAGTCCACTGATTTTTCGGATTATCAAGTTTTATCATAATTAGATTTACCTTATCGTCCACTAAATACCCTTTTTCACAAAGGCGTTGATATTTTTCGATGTTTTGAGGCTCTTTTCCGATCTTACCGCCAACAAATTCATAAAGGTATTCATAGTCACTTGAAAGGTT
>JAFPAK010000143.1 GCA_017390825.1 Clostridia bacterium | reverse complement strand
GTAAAACAACTTAATAAAAAGGGTGTTTTTAATGGATAACGATTTCAATAACAACAATGGCTTTGATCAGGAGCATCAAAGTGTAAATGGTGAGTATCATTTCAATCGGCAGCAGTATCAGAAGCATTATACAGATATGTATGAGCAGACACCTCCTGTCAACACATACTCAACAATCACAGGATATTATTATCCTCCAAAGCCGCAAAAGGTCAAGAAAGAGAAAAAACGCATCGGTATAGGCGCTCTTATCGCATGCTGTGTTATATGTGCTCTGCTTTCGGGTGTGGTTTCATCTGTCGGAGTTGCATTTTATATGAGTAAAAACGTAACTCAGATATCAGAGGGAGGCACCTCGCAGAATACTGTTATAAATGTTGATAAAACTGCAACCAATATTGTGTCTGCGGTAGCGCAAAAGGTGACCGATTCAGTTGTAGGTATCAGCGCTGCGGTTTCTTCCAATAATAACGACCCGTATTACTACTTCTTCTACGGGGATGAAAGTTCCTCAAGTGAAGGATCGGGTGTTATAATCAGTAACGACGGGTATATCGTAACAAACTATCATGTAATATCAAACGCAGTTACCGCTTCAAGTGGATATACTGCACAGATAAATGTTTATCTCGCAACTGATCCGGAAACTGCCATTGCAGCAAATGTTGTTGGTTATGACAGCAGTATTGACCTTGCAGTTATAAAGATCGATAAAACCGGACTTACAGCGATAGATTATGCAGATTCAGAAGAACTTGCAGTAGGCGATACGGCAATTGCTATCGGTTGCCCCGGCGGACTTGATTTTATGAGTTCTGTATCGAGCGGAATTGTAAGCGGTCTTGATCGTACTATCCAGCTTGAGGGCACGGGTGAAATGACCGTTATCCAGACAGATGCGGCTATCAACCCCGGCAATTCCGGCGGTGCGCTGGTGAATATTTCGGGTGAGCTTATCGGTATTAACTCATCAAAGATAAGCAGCGAGGCATATGAGGGTATGGGATTTGCTATTCCCTCAAACAAGGTTAAAGAGATCTGCGATAATATAATCGAAAATAAGGATAAGAAGTATGCCTATGTAGGCATTTCAATAAATAATGCATTCACCTCGGATATGCTTGAAATGTATGGTTATCCCCGTGGTGCGGTGGTGCAGTCGGTAGAAAACGGCTCACCTGCCGAGAATGCAGGAATTAAATCAAAGGACATCATTACCGAATTCAACGGCGTTGAAATTTCAAGTGCCGATGAATACAATGATCAAAGGCTCAAATATCAGCCGGGAGAGCAGGTCACCCTTACGGTCTACCGTTCGGGAAGATATTACAATGTAAAGATAACTCTCGGCGAATCATCTAACTGATTCCTCATTTTTCATATTTCCCCTCTTTTGGATTTACGCCGTGTGCATTAGCACATGGCGTAAATTCTTTTATGGTTAAATCTCACAAAAACATAAGTGCTGATTTTGTAATAGTGCTGAATTTTTTGTTTTTTGTTAAAAGTGTAGAAATAATTGTTGTATTGGATATTAAATTTTAGTATAATATAAATACTAAAATAGGAAGGAATGAGTTAAAATGCGCAAGTTTAAATCATTGATTTGTATTATACTTGTAGTGGTGATGATGTTTACAACACTTGGTATTGTATCATCAGCAAACACAGAAAGACTTGTCGGAGATTGCAACGGCGACGGTAATATCAACGGTAAGGATGTACTTTTGCTTCGTAAGCATATAGTAGGTCTTGAATATGTAGACAATACCGATTATGCAGATTGCAACGGCGACGGTAATATCAACGGTAAGGATGTACTTTTACTTCGTAAGTACATAGTGGGTCTTGCATCAGAGCTTGCAACTCTGAAACCGGCAACAACTACACCGCCTACACAGGGCGAGCTTAACGGTGCGGGAGAAGCAGTTCCGTCAAGCTATTCAACAGAGCTTTGTACGCAGATCACTATCAACCAGATCGGTTATTCTACTTATGCATCAAAAACAGCAAAGCTTTTTGAAAGCAGCGGTATTAGTAAGGATGACTCACAGATAGCAAAGGTAGATGTATATCTTATTGATGCAAAAACCGGCAAAACAATAATGAAGGCTACAACTAAAAACAGAGGTTATGACACACCGTCTGATAAGTATGTAGTAGAGTTTGATTTCTCCGATTGCATCACAAACGGTACATACTACATTGCAGCACCTGCAGGCCGTTCATATGAGTTTGTTATTGACTCAAATCCGTATGAAGAGCTGAACGATGCATTGCTTACAATGCAGTATTATCAGCGTTGCGGTACAGCACTCGATTCTGAAATCGTTGGAAATTATGCACATTCAGCATGCCACACGGGTGATGCGTATCCTGCAAAGATCCTGAATAAGGACAACGGTACTGTATATGTTCAGTCAGATGTCAAGACTGCAACCGATTTTGAAGGCGGTCTTCACGATGCAGGTGACTATGGCAGATATACAACTCCTGCTGTTCAGGTAGTTGCAGATCTTATCTATTCATATGTTATGTTCCCTGATGCACTTGATCTTGATATTATTCAGGACAATGCAGGCGAGAATATTTCCGATGCACTTGATGAAGCACGCTATGAAGCAGAATGGTTGCTTAAGATGCAGGCTGAGGACGGCGGCGTATATTGGAAGGCAACAACAATACAGCATGCTAATTTTGCACAGCCTGATAAGGATAATTACTTCCTTCACGGTACATATGACGGTTCGCACAATGCATCACAGTACGGTCTTTATGTATCAAGAGTAATGTATGAGTCAACCGCAGGTGCAGCAGGTGCTTTTGCTACTTGCTATGTAGCATTCAAGGATATTGACAAGGACTTTGCAAACGAGTGCCTTGCAGCAGCAAAGAAGGCATACAATTGGTGTATGCAGGATAGTGCTGCACTCCCGAGAGGTGCAAAGAAAGCGTTTGACAGCATTGGTAGCAATCCTTCTATCGGCACCGGTTCATACGGTGGAACAGCTTGTAACGAAGCACTCTGGTATGCAGCATGCTCGCTTTATGCAGCGACCGGCGACAAGACCTATAGCGATAAGATTGATGCAATGATCACAGCCGGAACTTGCAATTATACCGGCATGACCGCATATAATTTCGGAGGCTTTGGATCTGTTGCTTACTTGCTTTATGACAAGGGCGATTCTACTATTAAGCAAAATATACTTGCAGCATTCGTATCAGCGGCTGATACTTATAAAGCAAATTCAAAGACAAACAGATGGGATTCTATCTATTCAGGTGCAGGTATGTACAACTGGGGTTCAAACCAGGGAATCTGCTGTGCAATGAAGATGTGTATTGTTGCTGATTATTTCAACGGTACTGATACATATGAGG
This sequence comes from Clostridia bacterium, assembly GCA_017390825.1. The sequence continues at coordinate 12,973 of JAFPAK010000143.1, read as the reverse complement.
AAACAGTCCGTAATGTAATGTCATTTATACTCGGCAGAAACTGGTCTGAATATTCCTTTGTTACCGGATACGGCTCAAAAACACCGCTGAATCCGCATCACCGTCCGTCATGGGGCAAGACTCCCGTTCCAGGCATGTTAGTAGGTGGAATCTATCAGGGATCATATGTAGATTCCAAAGACGACTATGTTCGCAATGAGATCTGTGTTTATTGGAACTCATCCGCCTCATATGTAATGTCATATATCGTTAATGCTGATATAAACGGCTGATTTAATAAATAAAGATCGCTTTCGAGGTCTCCTCGGAGGCGATTTTTTATTGTGAAAATCACCAAAAAGAATGAAGAAAATCAACATAACCTACAAAATTTCAAATATGCGAAATCTTCCTCCCAAAACGGTTGAGATTTTCAGTTTGTTTTTGTATAATAAGATTAGTTGTGCAAACTACAAATATTTAATCAAGGAAGAATAACATGAAAAGAATCAAACCATTAATAGCAGGTGTGTTGTGTATAGTAATGATGCTCAGCATCGTCTGCACATCATCTGCATCAGCGTCAAGACAAGTCGGCGATGTAAATAACGACGGCAATATAAACGGTAAGGATGTATTGCAGCTTCGCAAATCCATCATAGGATTGTCTGAGCTTGATGATACTCGTTTTGCTGATTGCAATGGTGACGGCAATGTTAACGGCAAGGATGTGTTACTGCTTCGTAAGTATATCATCGGACTAAAGGTGGAAATGGCAACGATTTTTGATTCAACCACCTCAAATGTTGTAACCACTACAGTTCCAACGACGATACCGACAACAACTGTGCCAAGAGTGACCATGCCGGATGCGGGTGTTACTGTACCTTCAAGCTACGGTAGCGGCATTGCTGATAATATCACAGTAAATCAGGTTGGATATGAAACTAATTCCCAAAAAACCGCAAAGCTTTTTGAACCGTTTGAAGTAAGCTCGTCAAAAAGCACGATTAGTCTTGTAACATTTTATGTTGTAGATGCCGATTACGGTCATGTTGTATATCAAGGAACTACGATAAAGCGTTCATATAATAACGGTACGAACTGTTATGTCAGTGAATTTGATTTTTCAAGCGTCACGGTGGAGGGTAGATATTATCTGCACGGCCCGTCAGGTAAATCGTACGAGTTTGAAGTTTGTGATAACCCATATGATGAAGTCAATGACGCAATGCTCACAATGCTATATTATCAGCGTTGCGGTATGGCACTTGATGCTGATATAGTAGGTGACTATTATGCGCATTCAGCCTGCCACACAGGAGACAACTATCCTGCAACTATCCTTAACAAGGATAACGGAAGCACATATGAAGCCTCCGAAGTGAAGACTGCAAGTGATTTCTCAGGGGGCCTTCACGATGCAGGCGACTACGGTAGATATACAACTCCGGCAGTTCAGACGATTGCCGATCTTATCTATACATACACAATGTTCCCTGAAGCAATGAATCTTGATATAATTCAAGATAACAAGGGTGAGCATATTTCTGATGCACTCGATGAAGCACGCTATGAAGCAGAGTGGCTTCTTAAAATGCAAGCTGAAGACGGCGGAGTGTATTGGAGAATAGTAACAATAGAATTCGGAACTTATCATCAGCCGGATAAGGACGGTATTTTCCTTTACGGAGGTTGGACAACTTCGGTTGATAAATCAAGATACGGACTTTATGTATCACGCACGATGTATGAGGCAACGGCAGGTGCGGCAGGTGCATTCGCAAGCTGCTATGTAGCTTTCAAGGATATTGATAAGGACTTTGCAAACGAGTGTCTTGCAGCAGCAAAGAAGGCATATAACTGGTGTATGCAAAGTTCACTTCCCAGAGGCGCAAAATCTGCTTTCGATAAAATCGGCGAAACTCCGAAGGTAATTGCAGGTTCATACGGCGGAACAGTGTGCAACGAAGCACTTTGGTATGCAGCGTGCAGTCTTTATGCAGCAACAGGCGATAATACCTATCACAGCCAGGTGAAAGCAATGGCTTCTGCCGGTTGCGGCTATACTGAAATGGGTTGCTATAACTTCGGTGGATTCGGCTCACTCAGTTATATCCTTTGTGACAAGGCTGATGAAACTATAAAGAATAATATAATCAGCGCTTTCAAAACCAAGGCGGATGATTTAAAGGCAAAAGCCGAAAAAAACGCATGGGATTCTATTTATTCAGACGGCGGCGATTACGGCTGGGGCTCGAATGCTGATCTCGGGCAAAATCTTAAGAGCTGTGCTGTTGTGGATTATATCAGCGGTACAAAAGAGTATGACAGCACTATCCGTGGCATGATATCGTTTATGCTGGGACGCAACTGGTCAGGATATTCATTTGTAACAGGCTACGGTACACAGAGCCCGAAACATCCGCACCATCGTCAGTCTTGGTATACAGACGAGCCGGTACCGGGTATGGTGGTAGGCGGTATCTATCATGGCAGTTATACCGACAGTAACCAGAATATTCAGGGCAATGAGATATGTATTTATTGGAATACCTCTGTTACTGCCATAATGGCGTATGTTGTTGAAAATGATTTGAAATAAACACTTGTAAATCAATTTATCTTTATGTATAATGAAATCAAACAATAGGGAAAAGGTGAGTGTTATGGCTAATATTACAGTACCTGCTGATTACAGCAAAGAATTAAAGACTGAGATCGCGGTCGATCAGGTTACATACAAGGTCGGCGGTAACAAGATGGCAGTACTTCGTGATTTTTCAGGCGGAGTATGCTATGTAGTAGATGCAAAAACCAATGAATCAGTATTTTCGGGTGAGGCTACAGGCCCGATATTTGATCCTGCAAACAAGATCGAAGTTTATCATTTCGATTTTACGCCTGTTAATGAGTGCGGCGAGTATTACATTGCAGCTTCTTACGGTATTTCATATAACTTCAGCGTTTCGGTGTCACCGTACAGAGAACTTACAAACGCAATGGTAAAAGCATTGTATTTTCAACGCTGCGGTATGGCGCTTGAAGAAAAATATGCAGGCGAATATGCTCATCCCGAATGTCACAACTTCCCTGCATATCTGCTTGATGATCCCGATACTGTTATTGAGGATGTATCCGGCGGTTGGCATGATGCAGGTGACTATGGCAAATATATAACACCTGCAAATCAGACGGTGTTCAATATGATGTATGCTTATGAGCTTTTCGGTGATGCAGTAGGCGATCAGCTGAATATTCCCGAAAGTGGTAACGGCTTGCCTGATATTCTTAATGAGTGTAAATATGAGCTTGATTGGATGCTCAAAATGCAGGCGGAAAACGGCGGCGTATACCATAAAGTATCTACCGAGCAATTTGCAGGAAACCAGCTTCCTCATGAGGATATCGTTGAGCTGCAGTGCATTTCACCTATCACGATAACTGCAACCGGCGGTTTTGCTGCTGCAATGGCCGCTGCATACCGTAACTATAAAAAGTTCTATCCTGAGTGGTCTGATAAGTGCCTTGATGCTGCAAAACGAGCTTTGGATTATGCACTTGCTAATTACAAGGATCATAAAGAGTTTAAAAATGTTCCGCCCTGCGTAACCGGCGGATACGGCGATCTTTGTTGTCTTGATGAAATTTATTGGGGAGCAGCAGAACTGTTCAGAGCAACAGGTGATAAGAAATATGAAGATATATTCAGAGAATTCCATTCAATGAAATTTTCGAAAACCGCCTTCGGTGCATATCATCAGGGCGGTCATGGCTCGCTTTGCTATCTACTTTGTGACAATGCAGATCCTGAACTTTACAGTGTAGTTAAAGCAGAGGTAATTGCCGATGCTGATAAATCTCTTGAGATTTATGAAAATGACGGCTACAATGTTTGTCTTGCACCTCCTACTGAAACAGAAGAAGGCGACTACTACTGGGGCTCAAATGCGGCGCTTACTAATTCTCTTGCGAATATGGTTACTGTTGCAGTTGTTGATAAGACTGATAAGTATGATGAAGCTATTGCCGATTCAATATCATACCTTATGGGCAGAAACTACATCTCAAAGTGCTATGTAACCGGATTTGGCTCAAATCCCGTGATGAATCCGCATCACCGTCCGTCAATGTTTGACGGTGTAGATGCTCCAGTTCCTGGACTTATCGCAGGTGGTCCGAATGATCGTAAGTGGCAGCGTCCTACTTGTGTTAAGGGCGTTAAGCAGTCGGAGGGTATTGATTGGGATGCTATGCCGCCTGCAGGTTGCTATATCGACTGGGAGTGGAACTGGACTGCCAATGAGATAACTATATATTGGAATTCTTCCTGCTTCTATATTACAGGTTATCTTAATTCAAAGAATAAATAATTGAAACAAAACGCATCACTTTTGTGATGCGTTTTGCAAAATTGTATTTGGAGTTTTTTATGCAAGTTCTTTATCATAACGATGATATTGCCGTGTGCCTGAAGCCGATCGGGCTTGATTCGGAGCATGGTGTGCCGGCTGAATTGAAAAAACTGATCGGCGGTGATTTTTTTACAGTTCACCGTCTTGATTTGAATGTCGGCGGTGTAATGGTGTATGCAAGAAACAAGCATAGTGCCGCTTTGCTTTCGAAGGTCATTGCAAACAATGAAATGATAAAGGAATATGTTGCAAAAGTATACGGAAATATTGAAAATGACGGTGTTTTTGAAGACCTTTTATTTAAAGATTCACGCAAAAACAAGGTTTTTGTTGTTAAACGGCAACGAAAAGGAGTGAAGTCGGCTAAGCTTGAATATATAAAGCTCTCCTCTGATTCGTCTACAAGTACCGTTCGGATTAAACTGCATACAGGCAGAAGCCACCAGATAAGAGTTCAGTTTGCTTCTCGTGGCTTTACACTTGTTGGTGACGGAAAATACGGCGCACGGGATAACGTGAAATTCCCAATGCTTTATTCCTGCAAGATTACATTTCCTTATAAAAATGAGATTTTAAGCTTTGAAAGCTTGCCTGATTGGGCGAGTGAAAGGTAATTTCATATGCGTTGTGTTGAAGTAAACGGTGGAAAAATTGAATATACCTTAGTGAGGAAAGCAGTCAAAAACATCAATCTTACTGTTAAGACAGACGGCAACGTTATCGTGTCTGCACCGAGAGGCGTTGCGGCGTATGTTATAGATCAGCTTGTTGTTTCTAAGTCAGATGTGATACTGCGTATGCGTCAACGTGTTACAGAAGATATTAAACAGCGTGTTGCAAGCGGAACAAAGATTTGCATCTTTGAAAAAGAATACACGGTTTCGGTTGTTGAGGACAAAAGAAATTACTTTAAGATATCACAAGATACCTTGGAAGTGCATCAGAAAGATATAAAAGAGTCGGAGCTTACCGAAAAGGTAATTGATGGGTATGTCAAGGATGAATGCTTTAAGGTGTTTACATCTATGACCGAACGGCTATATCCCTTGCTTTGCGAATACGGCGTAAAAATGCCGGAAATCAAGGTGCGGAAAATGAAAACACGCTGGGGCTCCTGTATGCCGTATAAAGGGGTTATCACATTGAATTTAACACTTGCATATAAGCCGCTTTGCTGTACAGAATATGTGGTATTGCACGAGCTGTGTCATCTAGTACATCCAAACCACTCAAAAAAGTTCTATGCGCTAATACAAAAGTATATGCCCGATTATAAACAACGCAAGGACTTACTCAAATCAAATTGACAAAGTGAATATTATATAGTATAATAAAATATATTCTTTATAAGGAGACAGATAGTTATGGCAGACGATTTGAGAGGTAGCTGGAAAGAAGTCGGCAAAGGTCTCGGTCATGCTTTCAGCGATTTAGGTAAAACGATCGTGAAGTCCGCTGCAACCGGTGTTAAAAAGGTTGATGAATGGGCAAACGGCGAGGCAGAAAAGAAAGAAGAACCTGAAGTCGTTGAAACCAAGTTGGCTGATGAAGAAACCGGCGAGTAATAAATATCAATAAGGCGGGGTCAATGCCTTCGCCTTATATTTTTAAACGCTTGACATTGTAGTTAGTTTGTGTTAAAATATATTGGAAAAGTGAATTGGCTGTGACGGCGTGTGCAGTAGCAGTATTTGTCGGAATAAGAGAGGGAGTATCATCGGCTGTAAGTATTCCCCGTGGCAGATAATTGCGAAATTCAGCGACTTGAGCCTTTCTGCGAAAAGCATATTGCGTTAAGCAGAATGTAACCGCTGCATTAAAGCGGATATTAAGTGCGGATTACTCCGAATTCGGGTGGTACCACGGGTAAATGTATTATTTCCCCGTCCTGTTGTTTTGCAGGACGGGATTTTTGTTTTGAAAGGAAGATAAGTTTATGAGCGACAAAACCGCAGAACTTAAAGTGTTATTTGAAGAAAAGATCAAAGAAGCACAAAGCAGCGTTGATATTGATAAGCTGCGTGTTGAATTTTTGGGCAAAAAGGGTAAGATATCCGCTTTGATGGGTGAACTGAAAAATATCCCCAACGAGCAGAAAAAGGAATTCGGTCAGCGTGTAAACGAATTGAAGCAGTATGCTGAAAAATTGGTAGTTGAGCGCAACAACGAGCTGCTCGCATTGGAGGAGCAGCGTCTTATCGACTCTACCGAGTGTTATGACGATTCGCTTCCCACATCTGAAAAATACGGTTCATACCATCCTATCACACTTGTTCAGCGTGAACTTGAAAGCATATTCCTCTCAATGGGCTTTACCGTTGAGGACTTCAGCGAGATAGTTGACGATTACAACTGCTTCGAGGCACTTAATATACCGAAGCACCACCCTGCACGTGATATGCAGGATACCTATTATCTTTCAACAGGTCAGCTGCTTAAAACTCATACTTCTGCAGCGCAAAACTCTATTATGCGTAAGTACGGCGCACCGCTTCGTGCAGTATTCCCCGGACGTTGCTTCAGAAATGAGTCAACCGATGCTTGTCATGAAAACACCTTCTTCCAGATGGAGGGTATTATGATAGATGAGGATATTTCGATATCCAACCTAATTTACTTTATGAAGACAATGCTTTCAGAGGTGTTTGGTCAAGATGTTACCGTGCGTCTGCGTCCGGGCTTCTTCCCGTTCGTTGAGCCGGGGTTTGAGCTTGATATTCAGTGTCTTATCTGCGGCGGTGAAGGATGTCCGTCTTGTAAGAATTCCGGCTGGCTTGAGCTTTGTCCCTGCGGTATGATCCATCCGAATGTGCTTAAATACGGCGGGATTGATACCGATAAATATACAGGTTTTGCATTTGGTCTCGGTCTTACCCGTCTTGCAATGATGAAATATGAAATACCCGATATCCGTATGTTGAACAGCGGAAATCTTAAATCACTTTCACAGTTTAAGAGCGAATAAGAAGGAGGAAAAGCGTTATGTTAGTTTCAATGAATTGGATTAAAGAATATGTTGACCTTGAAAACGAGAATTTGCCGGAGCTTATTCAGCGCTTCACTCTTTCTACAGCCGAGGTCGAGGATATCATCTATAAGGGAACAGAGATAGACGGTGTTGTTGTTGCACAGATACTGTCGGTTGAAAATCATCCCGATTCCAAAAAACTGCATCTTCTTAAAATAGATGCAGGCGACAGGATTTATGACTGTGTATGCGGCGCACCCAATGTCCGTGAGGGTATGCGTGTTGCATTTGCAAAGACAGGCGGTAAAGTACCGGGTATGGAAATGAAGACCTGCAAGGTGGCAGGCTATACATCCGAGGGTATGTGCTGCTCTGAAAGCGAGCTTGGCATCAGCGAAGACCATTCGGGAATTCTGGAGATAGATAAGGATGCACCGCTCGGCACAAGTATTAAGGATATTTATCCTATCGACGATGTTATTTTCGAGGTAGATAATAAATCACTTACCAACCGCCCTGACCTTTGGGGACACTACGGTATCGCCCGTGAGTTTGCTGCTCTTACAAAGCAGGAGATAAAGCCGCTTGAGCTTGGTGAGCTTAAATATGACGGCGATGATATGGTCGAGGTAGAACTTAAATCAGAGCATGTTTATCGCTATACCTGCGTTAAAATGGATAATATCACAAAAAATCGCAGTCCGATCGATATGAAGATCCGTCTTACCTATTGTGGTATGCGTCCTATTAATCTGCTTGCTGACCTTACAAACTATATTATGATGGAGCTTGGTCAGCCTACTCACGCATTTAATGCGAAGAAGATAGATAAGATAGTCGTTGCGGAGCCGGATAAGACTGTAAAATTCACAACGCTTGACAGTAACGAGCGTGATATCAGCACAGAAACACTGCTTATTTACAACAATGATGAGCCGATAGGTATTGCAGGTATCATGGGCGGACTTGATTCAGAGATCGTAGACGATACTGATTCAGTTGTGCTTGAATGTGCTAACTTCGATGGCGTAAGCATCAGAAAATCATCATCTGCACTAGGTCTTCGCACTGATGCAAGTATGCGTTATGAAAAGATACTTGATCCTGAGCTTACTATGCTTGCTGCAAAGCGTTTTGAAAAGTTGCTTTGCGGTATTGATAGCGGCGCACGTGTTGTATCAAAGGTAAATGACAAGGTCAATTACACATATCCGGAGATCACCTTGACCTTTGATAAGGCTTATGTTGATCGTTACACAGGCATTGATATTTCAACAGAGCGCATCTGCGAAACACTCCGACTTTTGGGCTTCAAGCTTAATGAAAATGATGGCAATTTCACCGTAACGGTTCCCTCATGGCGTGCAACAAAGGATGTTACAATCAAGGCTGATATCATTGAGGAGATCACCCGTATTTACGGTTATGACAACTTTGAGATAAAGACTACAAAGAGCGCACTTGCCCCTGTGCGTATGGAAAGAGGCAAGACAGAGGAAGCACAGATAAAGGACATTCTTGTTCGTAACTTTGCGCTGCATGAGGTACATTCATATATCTGGTGCGACGGTAAAAAGTATAAGAAACTTGGTATTGATGTTGAAGAGGGCGTTCGTATCCTTAATATCGCAACTCCCGAAAACGGTACAATGCGTAATTCAATGCTGCCGACTCTTATTTCACTTGTTTATGAAAACCGCTCATATGCAGATGAATTCGGCATATTTGAGATTGGCAGAGTTGCTGACGGCATAAAGGCAGACGGCACTGCAAATGAGTGTAAACGTCTTGGTATTGCTCTGTTTGATAAGAAGGGAAGCGAAAAGCAGCTTTATTTCAAGGCAGTTGAGATAATACGCTGTATCACATCGCAGATAAAGCATCTGTCGGTGCAGTTTAAGAAATCAGAGACAGCTCATAAGTGGCAGCATCCGAAGAACACATCAAAGATCACTCTTGGAAGTGATATCGGTGTTATCTGCACATTGCATCCGTCGGTGCTTTCAAAGATAGATAAAAACTGCTCTGTTGTATGCGTTGAGATAGATCTTGACGATATGGCAAAGATAGTGCCGGTCGGATACAACTATGATGAGCCTTCAAAGTTCCCGTCAGTTGAGTATGACTTGTCACTTGTTTGCGGCGATAAGCGTTATGATGAGCTTAAGACCGCTTGGGAAAGCCTTGGTGTTGAAGAGCTTAAATCTGTTAGCGTTATCGATCTGTACGATGATGGTACTGTTAAGAGCATCACATTGAGATTTAATTTCTCATCAGCAGAACGCAGTCTTACAATGGAGGAGATACAAGGCACAATGGATAAGGTGCTTTGCGGTCTCAATGCAATGGGCGTTGAAAGAAAAGGTTAAAAATTTAAAAGCAGTTTCATTTAATGAAACTGCTTTTTCTTATAAGCTGCTACAATAAAATCCACCTCGGTGGTTAGGGTTTGTAAAGAGCAAAGCTTTTGCTGGTCTTTTTGTGAGGTTTTATAATAATACGGTGTCATACAAAACAGATTTTTAATATCACAATTATTATCTATTGTAATATTATATTTAAGATGGACGCTTTCAATAAGCGAAAAGCCGTTTTCATTCAGATCAGCCACAGGATTTTCATAGACCTTATCGTATATTTTTTCTTTTAAAGAATAAAGATGATGTACCCCCGGAAACACTCTTATCATAACACCATTCTCTTTTAAAACACGGCGGAATTCGCTTTCATCATGCGGTGCAAAAAGATTTAGAAGTATATCGCAGCTATCATCCGCAATAGGCAGATGAAAAATGCTTGCCACTGCAAAGATTGCATTACTGCATCGTTTTGCAGCATAGCGCAGAGCGTTCTTTGATATGTCAATCCCAACTACCTCACGGCAGAAAAGGGCTTGTTTTACACCATCGGTATAATAACCCTCGCCGCAACCGGTATCAAGCATAACTCCATTTTTTGCTGCGTGTTTTTTTAAAATAGAACAAACTGTATCCAAAAGAGGTTGATAATAACCCCTATCCAGAAAATCACGGCGTGCTACCACCATCATACTGTCGTCACCATGGCGCTTTTTAGATGATTTTTGTGACATCAAAAGGTTTACATAACCGTATTTTGATTTGTCAAAGCAATGGTTGTTCTCGCATTTAAACAGCGTATTTTTTTGAAAAAGAGGTTGATTGCAAACCGGACAAATAACATAATTCATACTTAAACTCACTTCAGGTTTATTTTACTTTGTTAGTATTATACTGTATATTAGTTAATATTTTCAACATAATTCGTGCAAATTTCTAAAAATGGTATAAAGGACTTGAAAAATGCCTTAAAATCTGTTATATTTAATGTGTTTTATTGTATCTGAAAGGAATTACGCTCATATGGTTAAAATAGCAGTTATGGGACACGGTGTAGTAGGCTCCGGTGTCTGTGAGGTTTTTTATAAAAACCGTGAAAGTATACAGAAAAAAGCCGGTAGGGAAATGGATATCAAGTATGTACTTGATCTTCGTGATTTTCCCGACACACCGTATGCTGATAAGTTCACCAAAAACTTTGATGACATCGTTAATGATGATGAAGTACAGATCGTTGTCGAAACAATGGGCGGCGTTACCTTTGCTTATGAATATGTAAAGGCTTGTTTGCAGGCCGGTAAATCTGTTGCTACTTCTAACAAAGAACTTGTTGCAAAGCATGGTGCAGAGTTGCTATCTATTGCTAATGAGAAGAATGTAAACTTCCTCTTTGAAGCAAGCGTTGCAGGTGGTATTCCGATACTTCGCCCGTTAAATCAGTGTCTTGCTGCAAATGAACTTTCCGATATTTACGGTATTCTGAACGGAACAACAAACTATATCCTCACAAAGATGATCTATGAGGGTGTATCATTTGAAGATGCGCTTAAAAATGCGCAGGAGCTTGGCTATGCTGAGAAGGATCCCACTGCCGATGTTGAGGGTTATGACGCTTGCAGAAAGGTATGCATTCTTTCATCTCTCGCTTTTGGTAAGCATGTATATCCTGAGCAGGTATATACAGAGGGCATCACAAAGATCACTCTTTCGGATGTAGCTTTTGCAGAAAAAGCGGGATATGTAATAAAGCTTATCGGCAAAACATCTATTATGAATAAGCATAACACGGTGTTTGCAACGGTATATCCGGCACTTATTCCGGTATCAAGTCAGTTGGCAAATGTAAACGATGTTTACAATGCAGTTATGGTACGCGGTGATGCTATCGGTGATGCTCTTTTCTATGGTAAGGGCGCAGGCAAACTGCCGACTGCAAGTGCTGTTGTTGCAGATGTTGTTGATTGTGCAAAACACCTTACTGCAAGGAAATTTGTCAACTGGACGGATGGCAGCGAGGGTTATGTAGAAAACTATAAAAACGATTCTGTCGGGTTCTATGTCCGTATGAGCGGCGGTATGGATATTGCAAAGGCAACCTTTGAAAACGCATCCTTCATTGAAGGTGCGAACGGTGAGTTTGCTATGATAACCGAAACGATGCAGGAAAGTGTTTTTGATGAAATGATCGAAAAGTGCAGCGGTTTTGTACTTTCAAAGATCAGAATTCTTAGTATATAATTTAATTAGAGGGTGTATTTATTATGTCACTTACAGTTGCAAAATTCGGCGGCTCGTCGCTCGCAGATGTGGGTCAGTTCAGAAAAGTTAAAGATATTATTCTTTCTGATCCTGCAAGAAGATATGTTGTTCCAAGCGCACCGGGTAAGCGTTTTTCGGATGATATTAAGATCACCGATATGTTGTATCATGCGTATGACCTCGCAGCAGAGGGCGAGGATTTTTCACAGGTTTTTGATACAATTATCAAAAGATATAACGACATTGTCAGCGAGCTTGGTCTTTCACTTGATCTTACCGATGAGTACGATAAGATAAAAACTGCTCTTATGAATGATGCAGGAAGCGACTATGCTGCATCAAGAGGTGAGTACTTAAACGGTCTTATCCTTGCTGAATATATCGGCTATCACTTTATGGATGCAGGTAAATGTGTCCGCTTTATGGAAAACGGCAGATTTGATCTTGAATTTACGATTAAAAAGACTGCTGAGCACCTTTCACATTATGAAAGAGCGGTAATTCCCGGCTTCTACGGCAGAATGCCTAACGGCACTATCAAAACCTTCTCAAGAGGCGGTTCTGATATCACCGGTTCGCTTGTTGCAAGGGGTGTAAATGCTGATCTTTATGAGAATTGGACAGATGTAAACGGATTTCTCGTTACCGATCCCCGTATCGTTACGGATGTTCATCCTATTGATGTTATCACATATAAAGAGCTTCGTGAACTTTCTTATATGGGTGCAACTGTACTCCATGAGGACGCTGTATTCCCCGTACATCAGGCAGGTATTCCTATCAACATCCGCAATACTAATGATCCGTCTGTTAAGGGCACAATGATCGTTGCAGATTCTAACAGTGAGATCATTGTCGATATAGTCAACGGAGAACGTCGTCAGTCTGCCTTTCCCCGCCCGCCGATAAGCTTCGGCAGACAGTGCTGTTAAGAGGCTCGAGTCGAGACCGCCCGACAAGAACGTCCCGACAGGCACATCGGCAACGAGCTGACG
>JAFPAK010000142.1 GCA_017390825.1 Clostridia bacterium | reverse complement strand
TAATCGGTTGTTTTCTTTTGAAAATATCACGACCTTTTCCTCACAAGTGTCATCAATGATTATTTCGCATTTCATAAAAAACCTCCTTTCAAGTGCATATTATCACTGTTTTATATATCTTTCAAGTCAATTTAAGTATTCGGTTGAAAAGTAAAATCAAACGGAAAAATCCCCTCGGATTACTCCGAGGGGACAAATTGCTTATGAAATTTAATTATTTCATATCCTTAATAGCAGCCTGAGTCGCCAAAGTTTGCAGGGGGAATTATGTACTGGGGCGAAATAGTCGCCCTTTTCTTTCGGTTGCCATCCACATTCATAGGAATGGGAGAGTCACCGCCGAAGTCACCACGAAGATGCCACCTGAAGCAGTCCTTTGAAACCTCGATTTTCTCCACAAAGGCTTCAATAACACTTTCGGGGATATCGCCGTCGGTATCGAAATTGGTGTACTGCTCCAAAGCATAACGGAGAACGGTAATCTTGCTTTCGTAGTCGATTTCTTCCTCCTCGGTTGGCTCAACTACCGGTGTCAGTTCTTCAATTTCTGACTTGAGCTTATCAATCTGCCTATCCACCTCGGCACGTGCTTCTTGGTAGTCCTCACGGGTGATATCACAATTACTGAGCAGATCCACAAGATTTCTGCGCTTGGTGTTGGCTCTGTCAAGCTCTCGTTGCTTTTGCTCAATAAGCTTTGAATTGTCTTGTACTTGCACCTCGGCATCGCCGATATGTTCCTCCAGCAAGGAGTTTGCAATCTCCAATACCTTTTGCTTGTTGGTAAGGAAATGGCGGAAGATATAGTTTGCCATCATCTGTAGCTTCCACTCGGCTATCATCGGTGACTGACAGATGCCGTCGATTGGTAGTCCACGCTTCGAGCGACTTTTGATAGTGCCTGTTTGCGTTGTGCCGTAGCATTGGTAACCGAAGAACTTTTCGCCGTTAGCGTTGGTTCGCCATTTGCGGCGGTTAAATCGTCTGCCGCAGGAGCAGATCATCAGTCTGCCCCATACGGTCTTGGGTGGCGTCACACCCGTCAGTTTTCTTCCTGTGGTTGGATTTTTTAATTTTCCCGTTTTGCTTTTCATAATTTTTTGCACCCTTTCGTATTCTTCAACGGTTATAATCGGCTCGTGTCTGCCTTGCACTTGTGTTAGCGCCATTTCACCGTAGTTTTTCACCTTTTTCTGCACCAAAAAGTCGGGAGTGTATTCCTTGTGGTAGGTAATGATACCGCAGTAAAAGGAATTCTTGAGCGTTTGGGAGATTCCCGTGCAATGCCAATTCGGTAGTCCCGTAGCAGTCCTACGCCCCGTTCGCTCCATTTCATTTTTTATCGCCATCAGTCCGTGTCCCTCAAGGTACATATCGAAGATTCTCCGCACCGTTTCGGCTTGCACGGGATTGATGTTAAAATCCACCTGCTTTTTGTTGCCCTCCACGATTCGCTCCACTCGGTCATAGCCGAGGATATTGCCGTTACCGTAGAACACACCCTTTTCCATTGAAATCTGTTGACCGCTTTTCACTCGGATCGAGGTCTTGCGGCTTTCGTCTTGCGCAAGACTTGCCATAATGGTGAGTCTTAGTTCGCCGTCGCCGTCAAAGGTCTTGATATTATCATTGATAAAGAATACCTCAACACCGATGCGGCGAAGCATTTTTGTGAAGTGCAGGGTTTCCTCGGTGTTGCGGGCGAATCGGGACACCTCACGGGTGATGATAAGGTCAAACTTGTGTGCCTTGGCATCTGCAATCATCTGAGTAAATCCCGGTCGCTTTTCTGCCGAGGTTCCCGTGATACCCTCGTCAATATAACGGTCAATTAAGTTCCATTCGGGGTGGTGGTCAAGATATTGCTGATACCATTCCAACTGATTACTGAGTGCGGATATCTGTGCTTCGTGCTCGGTGGAAACACGGGCATAAATCACAACCCTTCGTTCGTCAAATTCATTGTATCGATACATCATCCGGCTTTTTCTCCTTCCTGCTGAATGGTGAAATTGAATTTTGAGGCATCCACCACGTCAGCGTTCTGATTTACCATATTCCGAAACACATATAACGGAATTTTGCCGTCTTGATAAAGCTGTTCGCAAAGCTTTAAGGCGGCGAAAATATGGTTGGGATTTTTATCCTTTATAATTGTAATCATAGTGTTCCTCCTTTGCAAATGTGCGATTTTTATCTCGCATCACGATTTCGCTGTCGGTGTCGCTGCAAAAGCTCCAAGCCTTTCAGGATATCCTTCTTTATCTGCTGTTCGGTGTAGGATTTTGGGAAATATCCGTTAAAATCCTCTCTGCGAAACCGCAAATGCTCCTGCTGATTCGGCTTTTCCTCCGACATTATTTCGTATATTTGATCTTTGGTCAGCACACAGTCCTGCGATAGCTTTTTCAGCCGTATACTTTGTGCGTGGGATGGCGTGCAGTCGTTCAGTTCAATTGCATCAAGTAGAATTCTTTGCTCATCCTCTGTCAAGAATGAGATTTCCACCGCCGGACTGAAAGCGATTTTGCCTTCGTCTACCTTTGTAAGCAGTTCGGGGATCAGGTATGTTAGGCGGATATACCTTTGGACTTGTCTGCCGCTTTCATCATTTGAAAGTGTGTCAGCGCTTTCCTTCCCGACAAGTTGTCGGGAAATACTCCTACCTTGGTGTTTTATTGCTTCCAACTTCATTCGATAAGCAAACGCCTTTTCGCTTGGGAGTATGGTTTCTCTCTGCAAGTTTGCATCCACCATTGCGATCACCGCCTCATCATCAGTCATTTTCCGAACGATTACGGGCATTGTTTTAAGTCCCAATACCTGACATGCCGCAAGTCTGCGGTGTCCCGATATCAGCTCAAAGCCTCCATCCTCAAGCGGTCGTGCAAGGGCAGGGGTTATCGCCCCGACCTTTCGGATACTTTCAATCATTTTATCCATTTCCTCGCCCGACTGAATTTTGAAGGGATGATCCCTGAATGGGTGTAGCTCCTCAAGGGGAATATTGTGTACTCGCTCTAAGAGCGCATCGTCTCTTTCCGCCTGCGTTGAAAAGATGGCATCAACAGGTATGGGCGGCAGAGTAAAGTCTGATTTTCTTGCCATTTATATGACCTCCTTTTTCGCTTTCTTTAGTAATTTGATTAGCTCGTCAATTTCATCGGGATAGAAGGCGATGCCCTTTAGCGGCTTGCCGTTTCTCCAACGTCTAACGTCGATGCACGGTGCGTTATTGCTCCACTTGATGATATTGATTTCCTTTGTGTCGTTGCCGTTTTCTCCTGCAACTCCGATTTTCTTGATGATTTTGTATTCAAACATTTTTGTTTCCTCCTAAAGTTTTTCGATTTGTTTTAAATAGGTACTGCCTTTGCTGCTCTGTCCGTAGACAAGCTTTAGCCTTGTGCCGTTGTTCATTTCGTAGAAGCCTAAATACCCCTGCCACCAGAAC
>JAFPAK010000141.1 GCA_017390825.1 Clostridia bacterium | reverse complement strand
TTTTGTATAACGAAAACCACGCGATAGTTGAACTTGTCAAGTAAAAGTAGACACTAAAAACCACGAATTATGCAAGGGGCTGTCTCACTAAAAAAGTGAGGCAGCCCTAAATTTTTGCACACAAAAAGCCGCCAAAGTATAGAAACTTAGCGGCATTTGTGGTATAATTTAAGTATGACCAAACACTCAAAAATACTAGTTGATTATACAACAAAAACTAGAAATTTTCAACTAGTTTTCCCAATTAATTTTGAAATTAATATTCCGGCAGATGATTCGGTACGCTTGCTAAGCAATGTATTGGAGGAAATTGATTACACTGAGTTGTATGGTGCGTATTCTCGAAAAGAGAAAAATACTGCAGTGTCACCGAAGAATCTTTTTAAAGTCCTTGTGTACGCATATATGAATAACATATATTCATCAAGACAAATTGAAACTGCGTGCAAAAGAGACATTAACTTTATGTATCTTTTGGAAGGTGCAAAAGCACCCGACCACAATACAATAGCACGATTCAGAAGCTCAAGGCTTAAAAATGTTGTAGATGGTTTGTTTAATCAGGTTGTGCATCTGCTTAAAGATTACGGAGAATTGTCCTGTGAAAATCTATTTGTAGATGGTACAAAGATAGAAGCAAATGCGAATAAATATACTTTTGTGTGGAAAAAATCCATACTAAAGAATCAGGCAAAATTACAAGAGAAAATGCACAAAGAATTGCCCGGACTTCTTGCTAAGTATGAATTTAAAATGTATCTGGCAGAGGAAATCAAGGCTAAACGGTTAAAAAAATTCATTGGCAAGTTGGATAAAATCAAAGCAATTTCCAACATTGAATTTTCTAATGGAAAAGGCAAACACAAAACAGCTTTTCAAAGAGATTACGAACTTCTTTCAGATTGGTATGAACGTGAGAAAAAGTATGAGTACTATCTTCGCAGAATGAAAGACAGAAACAGTCTTTCCAAAACAGATGAAAGTGCAACCTTTATGCATCTGAAAGAAGATCATATGAGAAACTCCCAACTTAAACCTGCATACAATATTCAAATTGCAGTTGATGCAGAATACATAGTTGCTGCGGAAATATTCAATGATAGAACAGATGTCAATACATTTGTACCTTTTATGGAAAAGATAAAGAATCAGCTTGGTATTAAATATATGTATCCAACTGCAGATGCAGGGTATGAAAGCGAAGAA
Organism: Clostridia bacterium; assembly: GCA_017390825.1. Next base: position 2,581 of record JAFPAK010000141.1, on the reverse strand, counting down.
AACTATACATATTTTGAAAGCAACGGGCAAAAACCTTGCATTAAGCCTGCTAATTATGAACAGACAAAAACAAGAAAGTACAAAAACGACATAGGCAGAGCAGAAAATATGCAATATGATGAAAAATCAGATACATACACCTGTCATTACGGTAGAAAACTTGTCAATGTCGGTATGAGGAAATCCAAAACATCAAGTGGATATATATCAGAAAAAACAATGTATCAATGTGAAAGTTGTAAAGGATGCCCATACAAATCACAATGTATAAAGCATAACGCAAGGTGCAATACACCGCTTGAAGAAAGAACCAAGCGATTTGAATTATCCAAAACATTTAAGAAGCAAAGAGAAGAAATGCTTGAAAGAATCAACACAAAGCAAGGAATATTGCTTAGAATAAATCGTTCGATACAGGTTGAAGGTGCATTTGGAGTTCTGAAAGAAGATATGGGATTTCGACGATTTCTGACAAGGGGAACGGCTAATGTCAGAACGGAAATTCTTATTCTTTGTCTGGCATACAACATACAAAAATTGCACAACAAGACGGTAGCCAATCGTCAGGGGCAATTTTTGCATGAGATAAAAGCGGCGTAAAACCCAAAAAGGCAAATCAAAAAGCTCGTAAAAAAGCGAGCTTAGTTTTGTGTGCCAAAAATTTGAAGAATTTCTAAAAAACATACACATTTTAGGCAGAAAAAGAGGGCGTTGCCTCAAGTTAGTGAAAAATCACTTATTGAGACACGCCCTTTTTTGTCAGTATGCCCTTAATATATGAAAAATTTCATAAAAATGAAAATACTCCTTGACAAACTTCTTCTGATGCTGTTCGGTTTATACGGTTCATCAACTGCTGCAGTTGTTAACGCTATAGAGGGCATTATAAAAAGACTTAAGAAAACTCCCGGTGCAGAAGCAGAAATACTTGAATTTGAAGAAATGCTTTCCGCTGCCGGTGAAATAAAAACCGATTCCAAACTAAAACTGCTTACAGATTCACTTGAACCACTTTTTAAGTTTCTCATAAATGAGCCATTCCAGAAAAAATAGACACAAAAAAGCTTTGAAAAACGGAATGAATCGTAGAAATTCGTTTGATTTTTCACAATCGGTCGCATTTATTCCACGGTTCGCTTGACAACGAGCCTCTGCCGATACGATATTTTGGCGAAAGAACGAAACAGCCTAAAGGGCGGTTCGCCCTGGCACAAGCCTATCATATCGGCTCCTCATTGTCAAGCAACTTTCGCGGCATAAACGCTGAGTAGGTGCTCATATGCAAGAGGTGATAACCAATTCAGTGCAGATTGCGGTCTTACAGCATTGTAATATGTTTCAATATATGCAAAAATATCGGCTTGTGCCTCGCTTCTTGTTCTGTAATGTTTATGATGCACAAGTTCACATTTAAGACAACTGAAGAAGTTTTCTGCTACAGCATTATCATACGGATCCCCTTTTCTTGACATGCTCTGAACAATATTGTGTTTTACTAAAGCTTCACGGTATTTGTGAGAGGCATATTGAACACCCCTGTCGCTATGAAAAATCAAATCTGTGTGAGGCTTTTGCCGTTTTACAGCCATTTCGTCAGCTGCGACTGTCAGATTTGTGTCAATGTGGCTTGAAAAAGCATAGCCTACAATTTTCCTAAGACATAAATCCTTGATAATTGCTGCATACAACCAGCCTTCATCGGTAGGAATATATGTAATATCACCAACCCATTTTTGGTTAGGTTTATCAGCAGTGAAATTTCTTTGCAAAAGATTTGGAGAAACAGCGTAATTATGCTTTGAATTAGTTGTGATTTTATAAGCTTTTTTACGAATTGAGTGTATATTGTAAAGTTTCATCAGCCGGTGAATGGTGTTGCGTGAACAGGAACATAGCGGCTTTATCAAATGATAAAGTGTATCAAGTCCAGCCGAGGGATATTTTTCATGAAAAGAAATCAATATACGTAAAAGCTTTTGTTCATGTTGTTTGCGAACAGAAGTACCACGGTTTTTCCAAGCATAATAGCCGCTCCGAGAAATTTCGAGCAAACGGCATAATTTATCTATAGAGACCTCAGAGCAGTGAGCATCGACAAAAAGATACTTATCCTCTATAGTTTTGAAAATATGCCGACGGATTTTTTTAATACATCAATAACCTCGTCTTTCTCGGCAAGTTGTTTGCGAAGAGAGCGAATTTCGGCTTCAAGTTCACGTTGCCGGTTATCGTTACGATTTTGACGGTCGGTTGCACCCGGTTGAAAGCCGGCACGTTTGAGCCATGATTTCAGCGTATCAATGCAGATACCGAGCTCGGTGGCAACCTCTTTTGATGGACGTCCTTGTTCGGTAACCATTTTAACAGCGCCTGTTTTGAATGCCTCGTCATAGCGTGGCGGCATTGTTCCTTTTTTAATTGATATGTTGCTTCCTCCTTGATTTTGGATTTGTTTTATATGTCCATTCCATTATATCATACTTTTTTCTGTCCATCAGATCTTGGAGGGTGGCATAGTCTTAAATAAGACTTTTGCAAAGCAACTCTTGTACCTTTAAATTAATTCCTCTTGCCTGTCGAC
>JAFPAK010000140.1 GCA_017390825.1 Clostridia bacterium | reverse complement strand
TGTCTATCCGAAATTCGGCCCCGGTCAGCTGTGGGAAAAGGCTGCTGAGGAATTTGAGAAGATGGGCGGTAAAATTCTCAAGGGATGCATGGTAACATCAGTAGAGGCGGATGGGAATACTGTAAAATCGGTAACATATGTTAAAGATGGAAAGGAATACAAAGGTCCGGCTGATATATACATATCGTCAATGCCTATCAAAGATCTTATTTGCTCTTTTAAAAACGGTAATTTCAGTGAAAAGGTATTGACAGCAGCAAGTGATCTTCCGTACAGAGATTTTGTTACTGTCGGCCTTCTTGTGCCGAAGCTGAATTTGAAAAATGAAACCAATATTAAAACATTAGGAAATATAGTTCCTGACTGTTGGATATATGTTCAGGATACAGGTGTTAAGCTTGGTAGAATTCAGATCTTCAATAACTGGTCACCGTATATGGTCAAAGACCCGGAGAATACCGTCTGGATCGGACTTGAATACTTCTGTGAAGAGGGCGATGAATTCTGGAATATGAATGATGCAGATGCGGTTGAATTTGCAATAGGTGAGCTTACAAAAATGGGTGTTATTGATGAAAACTCTGTCATTGATTCGCATAGAGAAAGAGTTAAAAAGGCGTATCCTGCATATTTTGATGGTTATAGCGAAATGGATAGCATTATCGAAGAACTTAACAGATTTGATAATTTGTACTGCGTAGGGCGAAACGGTCAGCATCGCTATAATAATATGGATCATTCGATGGCTACTTCATTTGAAGCGATTGATCTTATTGTTAATGGTAATACCGATAAAACCGAACTTTGGAATGTAAATACCGAAAAAGAGTACCACGAAGAGGCTAAAGATGAAAAATAATAAGCCCTCATCAATGATGAGGACTTATTTGGAGCTGGTAGTCGGACTCGAACCGACGGCCTGCTCATTACGAATGAGCTGCTCTACCAACTGAGCCATACCAGCACACGAATTATATTATAGCATAGTTTTACAAAAAGTCAATATAAATAAAATTATTAAAGTTTTAAAAAAGTATTTACTTTTTCAAAAGTATGTGATATAATACAGTAAACAAATGTATCTTGGAGGAATTGTTTATGAAGAAGATCGTTATTGCACTTTTAGCAATTGTTATGCTTTTCTCAATGTCAGTTGTATCATTTGCTGAACCCAGTCCGACTGCACCTTCAGTTTCTGTTGAGAATAAGGAATTCAATTGCGCCGGCGGCAGCATTGATATCTCTATTGACACTGTTGCTAAAACAGCAACTCTTGTAGCCGATGAAAAGACTGATTTTGATTTTGCAGGATGGATCATTCCCGAGGATTATGAGATCGTTGAAGGTAGCACTGAGTCTGAAAAAATCGTTGTTTCTTATACTTGTGAGCCTGATGAGATTGAAATTACTGCAAAGTATGTATCAAAAGACGGCACAACAACATACACTGTTTCAACACAGGGCAAGGTGACTTCTAATGTTGCTGAATCACCTGCAACAGGCGATGTTGTATATGCAGTAGCTGCTCTTATGATGCTTGCAGCAGCGAGTGTAGCAGTTGTTGCTGCAAAGAAAGCAATTGCTTAATTAAAAGGCTTTATGTTTCACAAGCGGCTGTTTATCAGCCGCTTGATTTTTTTATTTTAATGTGTTAATATATTTTCGTAAATTTATTGGGGGTAGTTTTGATGGAGGGAAGTAAAGCAAAAAAGGTTATTTTAAGAATTTTGCTCATAATTGCTGTAATTTTGCTTTCAATAATAATTGTCGTTGCTTCATGCTATACCTTTTTTTATTATAGCGGAAAAAGTCAGATGCATAATATGCCGGATAATGTTGTGATTGCGGTTCCTGCTGATGAAATTATTGAATCTGATGGAAAGGTTATAACTTATAAAGGTGAAACCTATCATTATAATGAGCATGTTACAAGTGTACTCTGCATAGGTGTGGATAAAAAGCAGCTTGGTATAGATTACGGACATATAGGTACCGGTGGACAGGCTGATGCAGTATATTTGCTCACTGTAGATACTCTAAATTCCAAGTACAATGTTATTGCTATTTCTCGCGAAACTATGATAGATGTAAATGTTTACAGTACAACGGGAAATTATGAGGGCGTTGAGAAAATGCAGCTCTGTCTATCTTATGCCTATGGTGACGGTGAAAAGACGAGTTGTGAAAATACCAGGCTATCTGTTGAGCGGTTATTATATAATATTCCGATAAATTCTTGCTTTGCACTTGATTGTGATGGAATATCCGTATTGAATGATAAGGTAGGTGGAGTAACTGTTCCGGCATATGACGACAATGGTGAATTGACAGGGAATAACATCACATTGTTCGGTGATGAAGCAGAAAAATATGTTCGCCAACGCGATATAAATGTTCTGACTTCAAACAATGCAAGAATCACAAAGCAGTTAAGTTACTTAAAAGCTTTTTCCGATAAAGCGATATCAAACACTAAAAAAGATTTGACCTTTCCGGTAACTTTGTTTAATACAGTTAGTAAGTATTCCTATACTGATTTGAATGCTTCAAAAATCACATATCTTGCGGCAAATGCATTTGCAAATAACAAGGATATTTCAGTCAATTTTAAAAGAATTGAAGGCGAGGTAATAAAAGGGGATACAGGATATGCTGAATTCTATCCGGATGATGAAGCGTTGCTTGAACTAGTATTAGAAGTATTTTATGAAAAAGATGTCGAATAAAAATAGAAGTTCGCAAAAGCGAACTTCTATTTTTTTAAATATTCAATTAGCTTTGGCATACTGTTTTTAGCATCATTGCAACCGAGCTCGTACATCTGTTTAATTACTGCCGGATCTTTTTCCATCCTGCCGATTTTGACCTTCATGCTTGGTCTAATAACAAAAATGGTACCTTCATTTTCAAATTGCTCAATGGCCTGAGCAGTTTCGTTGTAAACTTTATATCGCATATTAATGGCATTTGCGAGATTTGGATATTTTCTGTACCTGGTATTTGCAATGAAATCTTTAGGCGCTTTTTTTCGGTAGCCTAATGGTTGTGTAAGCACAACAACTGTTTTATCACAACCTATTTCAAGCGCCTTCTTTACAGGAATACTGTCCGATACGCCGCCGTCAAGATACTTATTGCCAAACAGTTCCACAAATTGTGATACAAAGGGCATTGAAGCACTTGCTCGAAGTATATCAATATTGCTTCTCAAATTAACGCACTCTATGTATTCCGCCTTGCCGGTATCAACATTTGTACAAACAGCATACATTTTTGTTGGTGAGCTTTCAAATACATCGTAATCAAACGGAACAAGCGTGTTGGGTATATCTCTGTAAGAAAATTGAGTACCAACAATATTGCCGGTTCTTATAAAAGATGAGATACTCATAAAATCCTTGTGGCGACAATATTTAAGAGTATACTCAATACTCCGACCTTTTTGTTTTGATACATAGGAAGATCCATGCAATGCACCGGCTGATACACCGATCACTGTATCAAAATCTATTCCGTTATCAAGGAAAACATCGAGCACACCTGCAGTATAAATTCCTCGTTGAGCGCCACCTTCAAGAACTAGACCGTTCATAATTCGAGTAAACCCTTATCTTTCATAGATTGTACTGCAAGTAATATTCCGGTTTTTGCGCTATGAAAATTCAATCCGCCTTGCATCCATACAGCGTAAGGTTCACGCAGAGGGGCATCTGCTGATAACTCTATTGATGCTCCTAGTGTAAATGCACCTGCTGCCATAATTACCTGTGAATCATATCCTGGCATATCCCATGGCTCCGGAGTTACAAATGAATCAACCGGAGCTCCTTTTTGCATACCCTGGCAGAATGCTATAAGTGCTTGCTCGTTACCTAACACAACAGCCTGAATAATATCAGCTCGTGTTTCCTCGGGCGTCGGTGTGACTTCGTATCCAAGAGATGAGAGAAGTTTTGATGCAAAAACTGCAGTTTTAATCGCCTCGCCGGTTACGTGTGGCGCATTGAAAAGTCCCAAAAATAAGTCTCTTGTATGTCCAAGAGTAGCTCCAACTTCCTTACCGATTCCCGGTGCAGTAAGTCTGCAAGCACATTGTTCAACAAGGTCGGATCTACCTGCTATATATCCGCCGGTAGGTGCAATACCACCGCCTGGGTTTTTGATAAGCGACCCAGCAATGAGATCAACGCCCACTTGTGTTGGCTCAATAGTCTGTACAAATTCACCGTAACAGTTATCTGCCATAACAATAGTATCTGGACTTACTTGTTTTACTGTTTCAACGAGCTTACCTATCTCCTCAACAGTGAGCGAACGGCGAAGTGAATATCCTCTTGAACGCTGAATATATATCATTTTAACATATGATCTTTCAAGTCTTTGGGTTATTGACTTATAGTCGAATGTATCGTTGACAAGCTCAATTTGCTCATATACAACGCCGAATTCAGTCAGGTTACCTGATCCCTCCGAAAGACCGATAACGCCGTGCAGAGTATCATATGGTGTACCGCTGACACATAACATCGTATCTCCGGGCCTAAGCACTCCAAACAAAGCAGTTGAAATTGCATGAGTACCGCTTACAAAATTATGTCGGATAATAGAGTCCTCAGCTCCCATAACTTGTGCAAATACCGCTTCAAGTGACTCTCTGCCTCTGTCGTTATAGCCGTATCCGGTGGAACCGGCAAATGAAGCCTCACTGACTCTGTTATCAATAAAAGCCTTGAGCATTTTATTTTGATTATATTCTGTGATTTTGTCAATTCTTTTGAATTGCTCATCAAGTCCCGATATAACCTCATCAGATAGATCAAGTATTTCCGGGGAAATATCAAACATTGTATTCATTATCTGTGCCTTTCGTTGCTGTAACATATAATCCTACATTGTAAAAACCGTTTTTATTATAAAACTCTTCCAGAGTATCAAGCCTTCTGTATAAATAGATATCCCGCTTATCCTTCAAAAGCAGATGGCATAACGACTGTAATACCTTACTTCCTTGACCTGTGTGACGAATCTGCGGTGTTACTGCAACAGCACTTATAACAGCAGAGTGCTTGTCTTCCCATGCAGTAAATGCAACAGATGTATATGTATTGTCACTTACAACTCTCGCTGAATTATGCCGTACTCTGTGTGAAAAATCAGTCAAAAACATATCGTAATTGGGTAATGGAAATTCAAGCATTTTAAGAAGCTTATATATGATCTTATATTCAGGATATACTATCTGTGTATGAGTGTCGAAATATGTCGGAACAAAATCCTTCAATTTCATAATAGTACCGCCGTCAATTATATTCAGACCAAACTTTTCTGCAGTCGTCATATCTGTGAATACAGTATCAAAACCAATAGTATTAATAAATGACTTTAACTCCTCATAATCTGTATTTTCGCCTGTCGAGATCGTCAGTGAATTTGAAAATTTTTGAATATATGTATCGGAGTTTTGTGCCCATGTAAACATAAAAGGACATTCTCCGTATGACAACATATTTGAACGTATTTTACACGCAAAAACATTATTTCCGAGTACATCATCAGCATCTTTGATCAGTCTTATCATGGATTTACCTCATATTTAGATTTCACCGGCAGCCATTTTATTTGCTGCTGCTACAACGGTTTTATATACGCTCATTGCGTCTTCCTTATTTGCAATTCCATTAGGAGAATGGATATAACGGCAGGGAAGTGATACGGCAATGGTTTTAACTCCGCATCTTGTAAGATGAAGTGCAGATGCGTTATTTCCACCTGCAACTGCCTTTTTCATCTGTGTTTTTGCTCCGTATTTTTCGGCAGTGTCAGCAACATTATAAACCAGCTCTGCATCGTATAGTGTGCCGTTGTCCATTAGTGATAAAGCTGCACCATTTGACAGGCAACATACATTTCTATCATCAGGAACCCCGCTGATATCGGCGGCAGTCGTACATTCAACCGCTATTGCACACTTCGGGTCAATGTTGTATGCAGTAACCTTTGCGCCTCTGCAACCGACTTCCTCCTGAACAGAGAATGAGTAATACATATCATATTCATCGTAATTCTTGATCATATGTGTCAAAACAGCACAGCCGATCTTGTCATCAATACCTCTTGCAAAGAAAGTAGTATCAGTTTCGTAGAACTTACTCTCAAATACTGCAACACTTCCTGCAGGTACAAGTGATAAAGCTTCATCTTTGCTTTTAGCACCAATATCAATATACAGTTCATCAGCATCTACAATAGCTTTGCGTTTGTCGGAAGATAGCAAATGTACCGCACATCCGCCGATAACTCCGCATATGTCGCCGATCCTTACACGCTTACCAAAGATCACTCGATTATCAATTCCACCAACCTTTGAAAAACGTAGATATCCATCACTAGTTGCAGTTGTTACGATCAGCCCAATTTCGTCCATATGCGCATCAAGCATTGTGCGGTTGATAGGAGTTTTTTTGCCTTTTTTGAAGACTATAAGGTTACCTAGACCATCAACTCTCAAGTCATCGGTATGATCTTTGATTTCATCAATTATCAGATTTCGTAATTCTTTTTCATTACCCGATACAGAGGAAACGGCAGTATATTTTTTAAGTAAATCAAGCATTGTAAATTCCTCCGTCCTTAACATAGTGATACATCAGATCGCTAACAGATCTAATATCGTCAATATTTATGGTTTCAATTGGTGTATGCATGTATTTTAATGGGATTGATAAAAGACCGCAGGGAATACCGCATTTTGTGATTGTAATTACATCTGCATCAGTTGATGTAGTTGAGCCCATAACCTCGGTCTGATATTTTATGCCGTTTTCATCAGCGATTTTCTTTAATGTATTTGTAACATCATTGGATAAAATCGGGGAGATACCAAGCATTGCGCCTTTTTCGCATTCACCGCATTGATGAGTTGGAGCACCGGGCGATGCCGCAAATGAGACATCAACTGCAATTGCTTCATTCGCATTTGTTGCAAATGCTCCAATTTTAGCACCCCGATTGCCAAGCTCCTCACCTGACAACAGAGCAACAACAATGCTAACAGGTAAATTCTCCTTGCTAAGCCTTTTAGCCGCATCAATAACTGCAACGCAACCTGAACGGTCATCAAGCGATTTGGAAGTAACATATCCGTTATTTAATTCACACGGTTCTATGTCAAATGTTACAAAGTCACCGTTTTTGATATATCTATCAGCATCTTTTTTACCGGTGTCAATGTATATTTCATCCAAATCAGAGAATTCTTTGTTATCTCCTTTTTGTAAATGCGGCGGTGTTGAAGTAAATACACCTCGAATTTTTTTAGTTCCGTGTACAATTACCGGTGTGGAGGGTAGTGTTCTGATATCAATTCCACCGACCTTATTTACTCGAACAAAACCGCCTTTATCAACATTGGTAACAATAAATCCAATTTCATCAATATGAGCCTCAAGCATGATGGTATAATCACTATCACCCTTGATTGTACCGTAAACACTACCGGTAAGATCTGAATAAACCTTATCACAAAAAGTGCTGAGTTCATTTTTAGCAACATCTGCTGCAGTTCTAACATTACCAATAAAAGCTTCATTGCAAAGTCTGAAAAGTAGTTCTTTCATTAATTTAACTCCGTTACAATTGATTTATAATGTTTTCCGCGCTCCTCGAAATCCTTATACATATCGAAGCTTGCAGAAGCAGGGGAGAGT
>JAFPAK010000139.1 GCA_017390825.1 Clostridia bacterium | reverse complement strand
GCTTATGGAATGAACGGCAGAAAATCGTAAAACAGATATGCAAGCTTGACAAAAAAGAAAATATGCTTTTATCAGGCAATTTCAAAAAGAAAAATGAAAGAGAACGATAATATGGAGGTGAAATACAAATGGCAACCAAATTGCAGCTCATTACAGAGCTTGCGAATACAACTTCCAAAGAACTGTCCTCGGTTAATAAATGGACGGATTTTTTAAGTTCTGCTGCTTGGCAATATAAATATTCCTTTGAAGATCAGGTTTTAATCTATGCACAACGGCCCGATGCACGAGCGTGTGCAGATTTTGATACTTGGAATGAAAAGTTAAAACGCAGAATCAACAGAGGTGCTAAAGGTATTGCCCTTCTCCGTGAACGAGGTGCTGACTTTTACCTTGACCATGTGTTTGATGTTTCAGATACATACAGAGGTATGCGAGGTGTTGATGTTAAGCTTTGGGAATATTCCGATAAGTATGATGATGCGATTATTGAAACACTTGAAAATACTTTCGGAGAACTCAAAGTAACTACTACTCTGACCGATGCAATTATCTGTGCTGCTCATAATGCAGTTGAAGATAATAAAGCAGACTATCTTGCCGACCTGAAATATGCAAAAGATGATAGTTTCTTGGCAGACTTGGATGAATTTAATATTGATGTTGAGTTTCAACAAACTGCTGAAGCTTCGGTTGCATATATGGTAATGCAGAGATTGGGACTACACCCGGAAGAAGTTTTTGATACCGAAGAATTTCGTCATATTGTAGATTTTAGTTCAGTTGAAGCAATATCAGTTTTAGGTAATGCAGTAAGCGAAATATCTGAACAAGCACTACGAGAAATATCTTCTACTATTACTGCTGAAAGAAAAAAAGAAATAAATCAGGCAAAAATTTTTGCAGAAAATGAAAATCAGCAGTACAATGTAATCAAAGACGAAAAATCACCCCAAACTCAAATCCAAAATGAAAGGACGGATAACGATGGCAGAGATAACATACAGAAACGAGAACGGGATACTGATACCGAACTTGGAAGCACCGAAGAACGAACTCCCGATAGGCAAATACGGGATGATGAGAAAGAAATTCCTCAAGCAGAACAGACGCAGCATTTACTCGGCGATGATGCTGAAAGGAACATTGATGGAACACCTGCACGAGATAGACAAGACAGCGAGAGAGCAAGTGGAACAGATGATGCAGAAAATGGCATTATCGGAGGGCGTGAACGAGAAGCTGAAAGCGGAGAATCCGCAGAGGTGGACAGGACTTATGAACAACCTCAGACATTCCGCCGAAGAGGTAGTGCTGAAACAGTTAGTTCTCAGTTAAGTCTATTTGACCTTATTGATGATTCCAACATACAAGAAGATATGCAAAGAGAAGCAGAGCGATTAAACAATATTCGCCCTGCTTTTTCTATTCCCCAACAAGTTATTGATACAGTTCTTTGTGACGGAACACACCACCCTGATAGTATTATTACCATTGTATCAGAATTCAGTAAAGATAAAACTCTTGCAGATAAAGTTGCTTTCCTGAAAGACTATTACAGAACAGATGGTAAAGGCTTTATTCTTGATGATAAGCGAATATCTGCTTGGTGGAATAGTGACGGAATTACAATCAGCTATGGTGATACGGTTGAAACCGGAAATAAACATCATCTTTCTTGGGAAGATGTTGCAAGGAGAATTGATGAACTTCTCGATATGGGAAGATATGCTTCTACCGATGTTCTTTTGCAGGTTGACGATTTTATTTATTCTAAAACCGCAGAGAACTTTTGGTTTATGTATAGGGATTTGAACTACGAGGACTATCCTGAACTCAAAGACTTATTTACAAACGAAGCCTTTGAAAGAAAAGGTGGATTCCCTGATGAAGTAAAGCGTATGAAAGAATTTCTGAAAACATCTGCCGGACTCGATATAACTAAAACGGCAGTTCAGAAAGTATGTGATATGCGTGACGAAGGTAAAGATGTAGTTCGTTTCAGATACATCAATCCTCACAAAACAAATAAAATGCTTGAAGATTTATATATTGTGCGAAAGCAATATACATCACAAGAGCTTTCTTATGTTCCTCCGGTTCGCTTTATTACCGAAGATGAAATAACAAAAAATCTTCTCAGAGGTACGGGTGGCGAAAACGGAAGATACCATATATACATATTCTTTATGGAAAATTCAGATAAGTATGAAAGACAACAATTCCTAAAGAAAGAATATGGTATAGGTGGCGGTGGCGATTTAGTTCTCAATGAGAATCACGATGGCAAAGGTATTTCTTTAAGTCACGGCGATTTGATGCAACCATACGCAAAAACCTTGATTAAATGGAACGAGGTTGAAAAACGGATTGACAAGCTCATAAAACGAGGTATTTATCTTAGTCAGAAAGACATTGAAAACATCCCTAATTATGAGAAAAATGAAATTGCCGCAGCAGTTCACAGTTCGTTTTCAAGTGTTATGGATGAATCAAGATATAAGCCATATCCAAAAGATTTGTATTACTTGGATACTACGGCACGAAAGTACATCATTGAAAAGCTTGATAACCCTGAGCAGTTGGCAGAAATGATGTCGGAGCTTCGTAATCTTCTTATGGAAACTCCTAAAGATGATGAATGGAAATTCAACATCCGGACAAAAGCTTTGGATATGCTTGAGCAGTATTCAAATGGAACATTTAACTTATTCCCTTCGATAGAAAGACCTGCTCCCGTTACTTACACAGAGCTTGATGAAGCACAAGGAATTATCAACGAGTATATGCAAAAGGAACTACAACACGAAAGTGCCGATTATTCAGACCTTCGGAAAGTTCAGGTTGCATTTACAGAAACCGAAGATGGAAAACACGAAATTCAGGTTGAGTTGAATCTTGTTGATTTTGCCCTTGTTAAGTATGTTGATAATAAAGTTGTCGAAGAACTCAAGTATGATAGTCTGTCAAACCTTATAGAAAACGAAATTGAAGGTATGACTTTTGATGACTTGGTTTATTTAACTGATGAGCAGCTTGCTCCGTTCTATGAAGAACCGGAACAAGAAAGCTTTGCAGACTTTTATGCAAGAGTTCACGCAGACGATGACGGAAAAACCGTTGCACTATTCCCGGTTGGAGATTTCTACGAAGCTATCGGTGTTGATGCTGAAGAAGTTGCATCTGCTCTTGATATTCAGGTAACACACAGAACCATTGAAGAAAATGTGTATGCAATGTGCGGATTCCCAAGACACAGACTTGAGGAAAATGTCAATGTATTAACCGAAAAAGGCTTTGATGTAATTTTGGTTGATGATGACAGACAACCACACAAGGTTATTTCAAGAGATAAAGCTTTGGGAATTGAGCCTGAAAAGAAATATGACATAGGCTTTGGTTTCAAAGGAAACGGCACTACTGTTTGGAACAGACTTGAAGAAGTTGATAATGACTATAAAACCATAGCACACATAAGTAGCGATGGAAACACTATCAAATACTATGAGGAACTTCCCGATGCAGTAAGAAAGCAAATAGAATCCTTTGCACGAAGTCAAAAACCACTTGCGGAACAACTTGTAGATTTCATATACGATTATGATTTTTATGAGTATATGGATAGTCTTAATCCTGATGACACCCGTGAAGATGCAGTTCAGCAAATGGCTGATGAACTTGCGAACCCTGAAAACATTCAGAAAATCATAGACAACATCAATGAATTTACTGAAAATATGGAAAGTGATGATGAGTACAGAGATTTCAGGGATAGCCTTATAAGTCAGCTTGAAGAACTGCTCCCTGAAGAACAGGCACAAGAAACTCCCGAAGGTTTGCGTTGGGATGAAGGTACTGCAATGCGTATCGCTCAGGAAGAATGGGATAAAGCTCATAGACCTCCCGTTCACAGACCAACATACGAACAACGAAACTACAACTTTATGAGAGAGTTTGCACCCGCCGTTCTTGAAGGTAGTGTCAGATATGCCTTGTATGAATCGAAAAGCTTCATGCCAATTCATATCAGTAACCTCTATGACGGTTCTATTAGAATTGCACACACATACGAGCAAGGCGGAGATACATTCTATGATCCTGAAATGGTGTTTGAGATTGACGAGGAAAACGGAGCATTAAAACCCATTGAATACCGTCAGGACAATTTAGGAATATATCAGGTTGTAGGCGAAAATGTGTCAGACCGAGAGCTTTCTTCTTTCGCAGTTCAATGGTTCAAAAACATTCGTAGTCAGGGATTCCATTTAGCAATGGAAAGACTTGAATATGCAGATGCAGACATTGAGGTTTCGTATAATGAAAAAGGCGAAATTATAAATGTTGAAGGCGAAGAAAATGCCGTTGCTTTGTATATCGAAGAAAACGGAGTTGAGTTCCCGGTTGACGAAACGGCAGAGCTTGTTGGAAAAGAAATTACGATTGATGACCGCAGATTCATTGTGGATAGTGTTAATCGTGACTTTGACACAGTAAGTCTTAAAGACATTACATTCCAAGAAGGTACGGGATTCCCAATCTTCCGCAGAGAAAGCATTGAATTTGTAAAGTTAGCACTTGAACAACAAAAAGATGCAGAAAAGATTGTACCGGAATTTGAAAAGGTAAAACCATCAAAGGTAGCAAACACAGTTGTCTATCCCGAAATACCAATGGCACAAAGAACTAATTTTGTCATTGATAATGATGAGCTTGGTTACGGCGGTGCTAAAGAAAAGTTCAGAAAGAATATGGAAGCTATAAGGGTTCTGAAAGAATGTGAATTTGAACACAGACTTGCAACACCTGAAGAACAGAAAATACTTTCTGAATATGTTGGTTGGGGTGGCTTGGCAGATGCTTTTGATGAAACAAAATCGAATTGGTCGAATGAGTTTCAGGAGCTTTATGTTGCACTCTCTCCCGAAGAATACGAGCAAGCAAGAGCTTCTACACTTACT
>JAFPAK010000138.1 GCA_017390825.1 Clostridia bacterium | reverse complement strand
GATGCACCTCCAATCGGAGTAGTAACAGATGCTTCTATTATTGGCTCAAAAACTAAAGGTATTGTTATGATACTTAAAGGCGGTAAAACTCGAACCGAGCATATTAAAGATTCAATTGACTCTTTGGAAAAAGCAGGTGCCAGATTGATCGGTTGTATGCTTAATTCATTCAGTAAATCCGGCAAATCTTATAAATATAGAAAATACGGCAGTTATTATAATTATAATGATAACATTTATAGTAATTAGACGGTAATTATATGGTAGTTGATTTTCATTCTCATATTCTGCCTTGCTGTGATCATGGAAGTACAAGCGTTGAGATGTCGGTATCACAGGTGAGATCAGCATTAAATGCTGGAATAGATTTGATCGTTGCAACGCCACATTATTATAACAATAATGATACTATTGATGATTTCCTTTTGAGGCGAAAAAACTGCTATCAAGCTCTTGTGGATGCGCTTAAAACTCAAGGAATAGAGGCGACTATCGTTTTAGGCGCTGAGGTAAATCTACAAACGGAGCTGTTAGAGAAAAATGAACGCCTAAAAGAACTATGTATCAGTGGCACCAGATATATGCTTATTGAACCGCCGATGTTTTCTGAATGGACGGATTGGGTGTATAATTCAATTCGCAAGCTGAGGGATCTCGGTATTGAACCGATAATCGCCCATATTGACCGATATAATGAAAAATATCTTAAAAGATTGTTTGAAAATGATTATGTATATCAGATAAATGTATCCGCATTAACCACTTTTTCGGGTAGAAGAAAGATAAACAGATTTATCAAGAATAACTGTGTTCACGTTATCGGTAGCGATATTCATCTTAACGGACCGGAGTACAAGCATTTTTATGATGCTAAAAAAAGATTTTTCGGACTATTTGAGTTTTGTGGTGCAAATGCCGCTGAAATTTTAAATAACAAAACTATATATTAAAACTCGACTACCGATGGGTAGTCGAGTTTCATTTTTAATACTTCTTATTTTGCAAGGCTAATTCAGTTTTGTATATTTCTTGAGTAGCCAGTTTGTTTGAATTAACAACGATATATGTATATATTGCATCGAAAATAGCAAGTTGCGCTATTCGGGAATTCATTGCAAGTATTGAATGCTGTGTTTCCTCTGATCTTGTGAATAGCGTATAATCACAATGCTTTATAATGGGGGAGTTTCCGAAATTCGTAATTCCTATTGTTGTAGCCCCGCCTATCTTTGATAACTGCAATGCATCGATTATGTCTTTTGAAGATCCCGAATGCGAAACACCTATACAGACGCTTTGTCTGTCGAGATGCGAAGCAATTATAGCCTGAATGTGATTGTCACAGCATGCAAGTGCATTTAGTCCCAATCGTAAAAATTTGTGCGCAGCATCCTGCGCTATTGCCGCAGAGTTTCCAAGACCGAATATAACTATTCTTTTCGCATTCATAATTGCATAAGTCGCATTCTTCAGATGTTCTTCATTTAGTACACTTTCTGTATTGTTTAGCGACACAGATATGTCTTTGATCCTCTTTTTGAATATTTCATAACAGCTGTCATCAGCAGTTATCTCTTCACTTACTGTAGATGATGCGCTTATCTCGCCGGCAATACCGATTTTTAATGACTGATACCCGTCAAAACCAAGCCTTCTTGCAAAACGAACTACTGTAGCATCACCGCATCCACATTTATCGGCAAAATCACTGATCGATGAACTAATGATGTCTTGCGTGTTTTCAAGTAAATAATCCGCAATCTTTTTTTCACCGGGTCCCATCTGTGAACGCATATAACGAATTTTATGTAATACCGATTCCATTTTGCACCTCGCAATGAAAATTATTTTCATAATTATATCATATTATTCGAAAAAGTCAATAAAATAGAAAATAAATTTCAAAAATATATTGCGTATTCTTTCTAATTTTGTTATTGTATAGATAGATATTTAAAATTAAAAAGGGGGAGAAAAGTGTTTAATTATAAAATAAAAATCGGCTTGGTCGCAATGCGTCGCAACACTACAGATCGTCCAAGAGGTACGTTTTTGACTTGGTATTCTGCTGAGCAGCGTGGGAAACGCTTTGTTGAGTACATAGAAAAGAACTTCACAAATGAAAATGTTAGCTTTGTTAATAACAAAGGAATAGGAATTGAAGATCTTGTGTATGACGATGCTTCTGCTTGTGAAGTTGTAGAAAGATTTAAAGCCGAAAAAGTTGATGCAATAATGATAATTAACTGTAACTTTGGTAATGAAGAAGCTGCAGCTGATATTGCACAAGCACTTGGCAAGCCGGTCTTGCTATGGGCACCACTTGATGATGAATACTATGTTGACGGAATGCGCCCTACGGATTCACAATGCGGACTGTTTGGTGTATCCCGTCAGATGCAGAGATATCATATTCCTTTCTCTCATCTGCCTTGTTGCCGTGTAGAAAGTCCGGAGTTCAAAGAAGGCTTTGAGCGTTTTGTGAGAGTTGTGTGCATGGTTAAGAACTTCAAGGGGATGCGGATTGGACAGGTTGGTGCTCGCCCAGCTCCGTTCTTTTCTGTTATTTGGAACGAAGGCGAGCTTATGGAAAAATTCGGAGTAAAGATTATTCCAATAAATTTTGCTGTGATTGAGCAAAGAATGAAAGCTGCCCCTGAACTTTATGCTGAGGAAATAGCAGAATACGAACAGTATTTTCTTTCAAATTATAAGCTCGATGATTTGACGCCGCAGTATATAAAGCCTATGGCAACTATGACCGCTATGTATAGGCATCTGTTTGAGGAATTTAACCTTGACATTATTTCTGCTGAATGCTGGACAGCAACTCCTATAATGTTTGATGGGCTTGCGCCGTGTGCATTGTATGGATTGCTTAACGAAATGGGATATATGGTATCATGCGAAAGTGATATTCATTGTGCATTAACTATGGCGCTGCTTAAATGTGCAACACTCGGCAAACGAAAACCTTTGTTCGGCGAATTCACAGTGCGACATCCCGAAAACAAAAATGCTGAATTGCTTTGGCATTGTGGTCCTTTTCCTGTTTCCGAGAAAGCACCTGACTGTACTGCTCGGTTGGTTAATCAGCGTGCATGGCTTCGCGCAAAAGACGGCACTTATACTGTTGCACGAATTGATCAGGAAAGTGGAAATTATATGATTTTACCGCTTGTATGCCACACAACCGAGGGTCCTCAAACTCACGGTACCTATTTATGGGGTGAGTTTAAAGATCTGCAAGCAATAGAAGACAGACTTATTGATGGACCATATATTCATCATTTTGTTGAGATTGAAGGGGACTACACCGCTGAAATCAAAGAATTTTGTAAGTATTTCCCCAACTTGAAATATGATAGCATTAATTAATTCAAAGGAGATATAAACTATGCAGTATCAAATGAACGAATTTTTATTTGCAATGATTTTAACCGAGCTTGAAGATGCAGTTGGTGTTGAAAACTGCTCAACTCGCCAAATCGACAAGGTCACTCACAGTGTTGACTACTATTGGCTCTCACGCATGTGGGCAGACCGTGGTTCCCGTATGCCTGAAGCTGACATCGTAGTATGTCCGAAAGATGCAACCGAAGTATCTAAAGTATTAAAGATTGCAAATTATTATAAGCTTCCTGTAACAACATGGGGAGCAGGCGGTGGCACCCAAGGAGGAGCTATTCCGGTCTGTGGCGGTATTATACTTGATACCAAAAGAATGAATCAGATTTACGAAGTCAATACCGAGGGTATGTATATAGAGTGTGGTACAGGTGCAATTTATAAGCATATAGAGTGGGCTGCAAATGAGGTTGGTAAAGCTACAATGCACTATCCCTCATCCTTGACCTGCTCGACCGTTGGCGGTTTCCTTGCTCACAGAGGTATCGGTGTTTGCTCTACAAAGTACGGCAAGATTGACGATATGGTACTTCAGATGGAAGTTGTTCTTCCTAACGGTGATATCATCAATACTTCATCTGCTCCTAAGCACGCAGCAGGACCTGATCTTAATCAGATATTCATTGGTTCTGAAGGTACATTGGGTGTTATCACGAAAGCTCAGATACGCATTTTTGACCAACCTGAGGAGCGTCGTTTTCGCGGCTTTCTATTCCAGGATATGTCGGGAGCATTTAAAGCATCACGCGAATTATTACAGAAATTTAAGCCATCTGTTATGCGTCTTTATGATGAAGCAGAGACTGCCTCTCTTATCAAAAAGATCGTCGGGGTTGAGCGTAAGGGCGCATTTATGAATATTGCATACGAAGGATGCAAGGAAATGGTTGAAGTCGAGGAGAAGATACTTCTTGATACATTCAAAAAATACGGCGCAGAAGATCTTGGTAGCGAATATGGTGAGAAATGGTGGAAAGAAAAGATCACATTCTTCTATCCCGGCCATATGATGGATATTCCGCAGATGTTTGGTACTATGGATACCATTGCACCTTACGATAAGATTGAAAAAATATACTGGGCTATGAAGGAGGCTATCGAAACAAATTTCCCGCAAGCAAAATTTATTGCTCATTTCTCACATTGGTATGAGTGGGGCTCTATGATTTATGATAGGTTCATTGTGGAAGGAAAAGATGTTCCTGAAGATCCCGTAGAGGCACTCCGTCTGCATCAGGCAATATGGACATGCGGTGTAAGAGCAGCATTGGCTAACGGTGGTGTTGTAAACGATCATCACGGTGTAGGTATAAAACTTGGCCGACTTATGAAGGAACAGTATGGACCTGCGATGCAGGTATTTGAAGGACTTAAAAAACAGCTAGACCCTAACGGAATTATGAATCCGTTCAAGCTTGGTCTTTAATCCGACAGGAGGTTTTGAATTATGATTATGTCAGAAAAATGCAAGCAGCATGTTGATTCATGTCGTTTTTGTTGGATGTGCCATCATATCTGTCCTGTTGGAAACGCAACAGGTCAGGAAAGAAATACAGCAAGAGCCAGAGCACTTGGTATTTCACTTGTAAACCGTGACGCTATTGATCTTTCAGAAATTATGGATAACATCTACGAATGTGCCACTTGTGGTGCTTGTGTACACGATTGTGTTACCGGTTGGGATCCTGTTATGTTCACAAAGGAAGTCAGACTTCAGGCTGCATTAGAAGGGAAATTACCTGATTATATAATGACTTTAGTTGAAAACTGTCTTACCACAGGTAACGCATATGGTAAAACCAAAATATGCGATGATCTCATAAATATAATTTCTGCTCATTCTAAGATTAGTGATACTTTACTTTATCTCGGAACAGACGCTGTATATATGGTACCTGATCAGGCAATTAAGGCAATCAAGGTTCTTGATAAAGCTGATGTTTCTTTCACTGTGCTTGATAAAGAGCCTGCTACTGGTGCACAGCTTGATTTTCTAATTGGCGCTGCTAATGAAACCAAAGAGCAGATGGCCGCTTGCGCAAAGACTTTAGATGAATATAAAACTGTAATTGTATATGATCCTAATGACGCCAAAGCTATTAAGCAGCTATATAAAGAGTACGGCATCGAGATATCCGCAAATGTTGTTACATATACTAGTTTTGTTGCAGATCTTATAAAGAAAGGTAAACTAAAAACTAAAATCAGCGATAAAGAGGTTGTATTCCAAGCCCCGTATCAGCTCTCTCGTGAACTTGAAGAGACTGAAGAAGCAAGGGTGATTGTTAGTGCTTATGCTAACCTTAAGGAAATGCTGTTGAATCGAGGAGATACTGTGTGGGCCGGTAATATTCTTATGAATCAATATATGCCGGATATCATTCAAATGGTTGCAAAGAGAAGAATTTTCAATGCAACGAGTATCGGCGCAAAAACTATAATAACAGCAAGCGTTGCTGAGTATGCTTGTCTTAAAGCAATTGCAAAGGATATCGAGATTCTTTCGATTGAAGACTTGATACTCGGATGAAAAAGGGGAGCAAGTTATGTTAGTGAATTTAAAACAAATCATCGGCATGGCTGAACAAGGCGGCTATTGTATACCTGCTTTCAATGTATATAACATTGAAACAGTTATGGGAGTAATAAAGGCCGCTGAAGAAGCTAAAGCACCTGTTATTATTCAGGTTTATCCCCGTCTTATTAACGAAGAGGTAGGTTACTATCTTGCTCCCGTTATTTTAGCTGCTGCAAAAAAGGCAACTGTTCCCGTATGCTTTCACCTTGATCACGGACCTTCCGAAATTGAAGCACAGAAGGCGCTTCGTTGGGGGGCAACCGGTATCATGTACGATGGTTCAGTCCATCCTTTTGAGCAGAATGTTGACAATACAAAACATATTGTTGATATTTGCAGTTATGTTAATGTAGGCGTTGAAGGAGAACTTGGTCATATTGGAAGCGTAAATGACGATTCTATGGAGGAATATACTGATCCTGAAGAGGCAGGCGAGTTTGTAAAAAGAACCGGTGTATGTTGTCTTGCGGTTCTTATTGGAAATGCTCACGGTCACTATAAAAAGACACCTTGCCTTGATATTGAACGAATAAGAGCTATCAGAAAAGCTACTAATGGTATCCCTCTAGTTCTTCACGGAGGTTCAGGTATCCCCGACGATCAGGTTAAGGCTGCTATCAAAGCAGGTATTCGAAAAATGAACATAGGTACTGATGTGTGTTGTGCTTTTGCAGATGGTACTTTAGAATCACTCAATGACCCTAACAGAAGTTTGGCAGTTGATTTGTTTATGAAGCATCCTATTGATACAGTCAAGAATCTTGCACTTGAAAAGATAAAGCTCGTCGGTGCAGATGGAAAGGCATAATTTATGAGTAAGATAGTTGGAATCGGTGCTTGTGTTTTTGACACCTTGTATAATATTCCTTCTTATCCTAAAGAAGATACCAAGCTCAGAGCTACCGCAAGTAAAACTGCCGGTGGTGGTCCTGTAGCCACCGGACTAGTGGCTGCACAAAAATTAGGTGTGGATACAGCATACATTGGGATTTTATCAGATGATAACGGCGGTAAGTATTTAATAGAGGATTTTCAAAAATACGGCGTTAAGACTGATCTTGTTGTGATAAAATCAGGACATCGTTCTTTTGCTTCTGTACTTTGGCTTTGTACTGATACGGCCACACGAACCTGCGTTTTTGATAAAGGTAATTTGCCGCCCCTAATGCTCAATGATGTTCAAAGACAGGCAATAAGGGATGCTGAGCTTCTGATGGTGGATGGCAATGAAATGGATGCTGCCATTGAAGCCGCAAAAATAGCCCGTGAAAACGGTACTAAGGTGCTTTACGATTGTGGTGGGCTCTATGAAGGTGTAGAAAAACTTTTATCTCTCACCGATATTATGATACCGTCTGAAGAGTTCGCTCTTTGTCACACGGGCTGTACTACTGCAGAAAAAGCTGCAAAAAAGCTTTATGAAGACTACGGTCCGCAGGTCGTTGTGATCACCCAAGGGAAACGTGGCGGAATTATGTATGACGGTGAAAATACAGTTTCGTATCCGATCTATCCTGCAGTTGTTGTAGATTCCAACGGCTCAGGCGATGTATTTCACGGTGCTTTTGCTGCTGCGGTGGTCAAAGGCTTCGATAATATTAAATGCTGTCATTTTTCAAGTGCTGTATCGGGAATTAAATGTACGGGTGTCGGCGCGAGAGAAAGTACACCGGATTTTGAAACTACCATGAATTATATGAAGGAGAATGGTTATGAATTATAAAAAGACATATACACCTACAAACGGATATACTCCTATCTGTAAAATAGGCGAGT
>JAFPAK010000137.1 GCA_017390825.1 Clostridia bacterium | reverse complement strand
TATAAGAATGAATTAAGAAACTACATTGAAGACAATGGTTCCCTTATTGCAATATGCGGCGGATATCAGCTTCTTGGCAATTATTATAAGCTTCAAAACGAAACGATAAAAGGTTTGGAAATACTTGATATATATACCGAAATCGGTAAAGGCAGGCTGATTGGAGATATAATTCTTGAAGCTGATTTTTTGAATGAACCACACAATCTGATTGTCGGATTTGAAAATCACGGCGGCAGAACGTATATTGGGAGTCATACACCATTTGGAAAAGTTTTGTATGGAAATGGTAATTCAGATAATTGCGGATATGACGGAGTGTTATACAAGAATCTTATCGGTTCGTATCTGCACGGACCGTTGCTGCCGAAGAACCCTGAATTGTGCGATTTTATTTTAAGTAATGCGCTAAAACGCAGGTATAGCAATTTCAAAGAACTTGTACCATTGGATGATTCTATGGAACATAAAGCAAATGAATATATAGTAGACAGATATTTAAAGGAACGAGGTAATGAGCAATGGAGAAAAGAGAACAGTTGTATGAAGGAAAAGCTAAAAAGGTTTATGCAACGGACAATCCGGAACTTTTGATTGTGTCATATAA
The DNA here is from genome assembly GCA_017390825.1 of Clostridia bacterium. Next base: position 7,417 of record JAFPAK010000137.1, on the reverse strand, counting down.
GGACGACGCAACAGCTTTTAACGGCTTGAAAAAAGGAACTATTTCAGGTAAAGGTGTTATTAACAATCAAATGAGCAATATGCTTATGCAAAAACTTGAAGAAAGCGGTGTACCCACTCACTTTGTAGAAGAACTTTCGGAGCGTGAAACCGTTGTAAAAAGAGTTTCAATTGTTCCTTTGGAGGTGATTGTAAGAAATATTGCTGCCGGCTCATTTTCAAAACGATACGGAGTTCCTGAAGGTAAGATTTTTGAAAAGCCTACGGTTGAATTCTCATATAAAAACGATGACCTCGGCGATCCGCTTATTAACGACTATCACGCTATGGCAATTGATGTTGCAACAGAAACGGAAATTGAAACAATAAAAGAGTATGCACTCAAAGTCAATGAATTTCTGAAATCATTCTGGTCAGAATGCGGTGTAACCTTGGTTGATTTCAAGCTTGAGTTTGGAAAAACATCAGATGGCGCAATAATTCTTGCGGATGAAATAAGTCCCGATACCTGCAGGCTTTGGGATAGTAAAACCGGCGAAAAGCTTGATAAGGACAGATTCAGAAGAGACCTCGGCGGTGTTGAGGATGCATATACTGAAGTTATGAGAAGGGCTATGGAACATAAGTAAACGGAGGGATTTATATGGCAAACTGCGCAATTGTAGGTATAAACTGGGGCGATGAAGGTAAAGGCAGAATGGTTGATTTACTCACGGAAGATTATGATGTTGTAGTACGCTTTCAAGGCGGCGGCAATGCAGGACATACTGTAATCAATGAGTTAGGAAAATTTGCACTGCATCTTTTACCTTCCGGTATTTTTAGAAAAGGTGTTGTAAATATCCTCGGCAATGGGGTTGCTCTTGATCCTCAAAATTTATGGACAGAAATGCAGGATGTTGAGAGTAAGGGTGTCAAACTCACTCCTGAAAATTTGAAAATCAGTGACCGTGCTTCGTTACTTCTTCCGTGGCATCGGGATTTGGATGAGCTTGAGGAAATGAGACTTGCAGATAAAAAATACGGCTCTACAAAGCAAGGTATAGCGCCATTTTATTCCGATAAATATCAAAAGAAAACAATTCTTGCCGGAGAACTCTTTTATCCCGAAGAATTGAAAGCACATCTTAAAGATTTGCTGGAATGGAAAAACCTTACTTTAACCAAGGTTTACGGAGCAAAGCCATACACGATGGAAATGCTTGATGAATGGATTTTTAGTTACTGCGAAAAGATTAAACCTTTTGTTTGTGATACAGGAGCGTTTCTTCGCAAGGCTCAAAAAGCCGGTAAAAGTATTCTGTTTGAAGCTCAGCTCGGTTCACTTCGTGATTTGGATTACGGTATTCATCCGTACACAACATCATCTAACACAACGGCAGCTTATGCACCTATCGGTTCAGGTCTCCCATCCGCTAAACTAAATAGTGTGGTAGGCGTAGTAAAAGCGTATTCGACCTGTGTCGGTGAAGGTCCGTTTGTTTGTGAAATGTTTGGAGAAGATGCCGACAAGCTGAGAGAAGCAGGTTTTGAATACGGAGCAAAAACCGGCAGACCTCGCAGAGTCGGCCCTATAGATATTGTTGCAACAAGATACGGTGTTGAGGTTCAGGCAGCAACGGAAATCGCGCTTACAAAGCTTGATGTATTAAGCTATATGGATAAAATTCCGGTATGTACTCAGTATATTTTAGCCGGAGAAACGACTGACGAATTTCCGTTTCCGTCAGCGTTAAAGAAAGCGGAGCCTCAAATTGAATATTTTGAAGGATGGAAATGTGATATTTCCAAAATTCGTACATGGAATGATTTGCCAAAGGCGGCAAAAGACTATGTAATTTATATTGAGAAAGCTATCGGATGCCCGATTAAATATGTTTCGGTAGGTCCGGAAAGGGATAGCATAATAATCAGATGATATCGCAAAGGGGTGATATTTGTGTCATACAAAATAGTAAAAAAAGCAGATTTGAATTCACAAATATATTTAATGGAGATTGAAGCCCCGTTGGTTGCAAGGAAAGCTGCGCCGGGGCAATTTGTGATTTTAAGAATAGATGAAAAAGGCGAACGTGTTCCTTTCACAATAGCCGATTTCGACAAAGAAAAAGGGACTGTTACAGTAATTATTCAGGCGGTTGGTAAAACTACAAAGGATTTATCAAAATTAAATGAAGGAGATACTATCCTTGACTTTGCCGGACCTTTGGGTATGCCGACACCGCTTGAGGGATTAAAGAAGGTTGCAGTTATAGGCGGAGGTCTTGGTACTGCAATTGCGTATCCGCAAGCTAAAAAACTCAAGGAATTGGGTGCAGAGGTTACAGCAATATCAGGCTTCAGGAGTAAAGAATACATAATTCTTGAAGATGAAATGAACGCAGTGTCCGATAAGCTCATAATCACAACTGATGACGGTTCTAATGGTTTACAGGGCTTTGTAACCGACAGACTTCGTGAGGAGCTTGAATCAGGAGAAAAATATGATGAAGTAATTGCCATTGGTCCGTTGGTAATGATGAGAGCTGTTTGTAATCTTACAAAGGAGTTCGGAATACCTACCACAGTTTCAATGAATCCTGTAATGATTGACGGAACAGGAATGTGTGGAGGATGCAGAGTTATCGTTGGTGGTGAAACTAAGTTTGCCTGTGTTGATGGTCCTGATTTTGACGGACACAAAATTGATTGGGATGCGGCTATAAAACGTCAACAGATGTTTAAAGCTTATGAAAAACGCTCCTGTGAGGAAGGAAAATGCAGATTAACCGGAAAGGAGCATAACAATGCCTAATATGTCAAATGTAAAAAATCCAATGCCCGAGCAGGCAGCGGATGTAAGAAATAAAAACTTTTTAGAGGTAACAACAGGATATACATCCAATATGGCAATTGATGAGGCACAAAGATGTCTTAACTGTAAACATAAGCCATGTATGCAGGGGTGTCCTGTGGCTGTAAAAATCCCCGAATTTATCAAGCTTGTCGCAAACGGAGAATTTGAAGCTGCCTACAAAAAATTACTGAAACAAATGCTTTGCCGGCTGTCTGCGGAAGAGTTTGTCCCCAAGAAAAACAGTGTGAAGCAAAATGTGTAAGAGGTATCAAGGGCGAACCTGTTGCAATCGGCAGATTAGAGCGATTTGTTGCAGACTACCATATGGCAAATTGCGAAGATAAACCTGTTCAAGCAGAGAAAAACGGTAAAAAGGTTGCCGTAGTCGGTTCCGGACCTTCGGGACTTACATGTGCGGGTGACCTTGCAAAGCTCGGATATGAAGTGACAATTTATGAAGCTTTTCACACGGCAGGCGGTGTTTTGATGTATGGCATTCCTGAGTTCAGATTGCCAAAGGAAATTGTACAGAAAGAAATTGACAAGCTGAAAAAGTCAGGCGTAAAAATAGAAACTAACACGATTATAGGTAAAACACTTTTGGTTGATGAGCTTTTTGAGGATATGGAATTTGATGCAGTGTATATCGCATCCGGTGCCGGACTCCCGTCTTTTCTTGGTATTCCCGGAGAGAGCTTAAACGGAATTTATTCTGCAAATGAATTTTTGACAAGAATAAATCTTATGAAGGGATATAAATTCCCTGAATATGATACCCCTGTTTACATCGGTAAAAATGTAGCTGTGTTCGGCGGAGGAAATGTTGCTATGGATGCAGCAAGATGTGCAAAAAGACTTGGAGCAGAAAATGTATATATCATATACAGACGCGGCAAAGAAGAGCTTCCTGCACGTGCCGAAGAAGTAATGCACGCAGAGGAAGAAGGTATAGAATTCAGGCTTCTTAAAAACCCGACAAAATTCATCGGAGATGAAAACGGTTGGCTTACAGGAGTTGAAGTCATAGATATGAAGCTCGGCGAACCGGATAGCAGCGGCAGAAGACGACCAGAGGCTGTACCCGGTTCTGAACATATCATCCCGATAGATACGGCTGTTATTTCTATCGGACAATCACCTAATCCGCTTATAAAAAAGACAACCAAAGGCCTTGAGACAAATAACCGTGGTTGTATTGTAGCAGATGAAAACGGTGCAACTTCAAAGCCTTTTGTATATGCCGGCGGCGATGTAGTAACAGGAGCTGCAACCGTTATACTTGCGATGGGTGCAGGAAAAACTGCAGCGGCGGCAATACACAAAGAATTAGAGATAAAAGGAGAGTAATTATTATGACAAGTAAATATGAATCCCCCTTATCATCAAGATATGCCTCAGAATATATGTTAAAGCTATTTTCATCCGATGTACGCTACCAGACATGGCGTAAGCTATGGGTGGCACTTGCAAGAGCAGAAATGAATCTTGGACTTCCAATAACAGATGAGCAGATTGCTCAAATGGAAGAACATACAGAAGATATTGATTTTGATTTGGTTGCCAAAAGAGAAAAAGAAGTAAGACACGATGTTATGGCACATATCTATGCTCTCGGAAAAGCCGCACCTCTTGCTGAAGGAATTATCCATTTAGGTGCAACAAGCTGCTATGTAACCGATAATGCAGACCTTGTAATTTACCGAGACGCACTTTTATATATTAAAAATGAGCTTTTAAAGGTTATTGCAAACCTTGCAGATTTTGCTGATAAGTACAAAGCACTGCCGACACTTGGTTACACACACTATCAACCGGCACAGCTTGTAACTGTCGGCAAAAGAGCAACACTTTGGATGCAGGATTTTATTTCTGACCTTGATGAAATTGAATTTGCTATAGATAATATCAAATTTTTAGGCTGCCGCGGAACAACCGGAACAGAGGCAAGCTTTGTAGATTTGTTTGATGGTGATGCATCCAAAATTGATGAAATGAACAAACAAATTGCCGCTGAATTTGGATTCAGTGAATGTTTTGATGTATGCGGACAGACATATCCCCGTAAGGTTGACTCAAGAATATTAAATGCACTTTCAAGCATCGCACAAAGCTGCTGGAGAATGGCAAATGATATAAGACTTCTTCAGCATGACAGACAGCTTGAAGAGCCATTTGAAAAAAATCAGGTTGGCTCTTCTGCAATGGCATATAAGCGCAATCCAATGAGAAGTGAAAGAATTTGCTCACTTGCAAGATATTTGATTGCAGATGCACAGAATGCACCTATGACAGCCTCGACTCAGTGGCTTGAGCGAACACTTGACGATTCGGCAAACAGACGAATTTCAATGCCGGAAGGCTTCCTTTGTGCAGATGCAATACTTCGTCTCGCTCAGAATGTTACAGACGGACTTTTAGTAAACGAAAAAATAGTTGAAAAAACAGTGAAAGAATATCTGCCGTTTATTGCGACTGAAAATCTTATGATGGAAGCAGTAAAAAAAGGCGGAGACAGACAAAAGCTTCATGAAATAATCCGTAAATGCTCAATGGAGGCTACAGCGAAAATGAAAAACGGAGAAGAATGTGATTTGCTTTCTCGTCTGGCTCAGGAAAAAGAGTTCGGTTTAACTGAAACTGAAATGAATGAACTTTTAACGCCGAGCTTGTATATAGGCAGATGTTCTGAGCAGGTTGAAGCTTTTATTGATAAAATAAAACCTTTGATTGCAGATGTGCCAAGAGAAACAGCAGAAATAAATCTTTAATATACGGAGGTGAGTACAGTGGAAAAAATACTTGTATTGGATTTTGGCGGTCAATATAATCAACTAATTGCAAGGCGAGTCAGAGAGCATAATGTTTATGCACAAATCAAGCCATATAATAAAATTTCTGTTGATGAAATCAAGGATGCAGGATATAAAGGCATTATTTTTACAGGCGGACCAAACAGTGTGTATGATGACTCGTCACCGCATTATGATGCTGAAATTTTGAATATTGGCATTCCTGTTTTAGGTATTTGCTACGGAGATCAGCTTATGGCATTTATGGCAAATGGAAAGGTTGCGAGTGCCGAAAATAGCAGTGAGTATGGAAAAACCACTGTGCAGACCTTTGATAGTGTATTGTTTAAAGGTGTCCCTGAAGAATCTGTTTGCTGGATGAGCCATACAGACTTTATTACTGAAGCTCCAAATGGATTTAAAGTAATTGCAAAAACTTCAAAATGTCCTGTTGCGGCAATGTGTGATGAAGAAAGAAATCTGTATGGAGTACAGTTTCATCCCGAAGTTACACATACTGTTTACGGCAAACAAATGCTTAAAAATTTCCTCTTTGAAATCTGTAAATGCTCAGGCGACTGGAAAATGGAAAATTTCGTAGAAAATTCTATTGAAAAATATAAGACTGAACTTGCAGGAAAAAAAGTGCTTCTGGCACTATCCGGCGGTGTTGATTCCTCTGTTGCGGCAGTTCTTTTGCACAAGGCAATCGGTCAGAATTTAATCTGTGTATTTGTTGATCACGGACTTTTAAGAAAAGATGAAGGCGATTTTGTTGAAAAAACCTTCCGTGGTCAGTTTGGTATGAATATGATAAGAGTTAATGCCCAAGACAGATTTTTAAGCAAGCTTTCATGCGTTTGCGAACCTGAGCAAAAGCGAAAAATCATTGGAGAAGAATTTATAAGAGTATTTGAAGATGAAGCTAAAAAAATCGGAAAGGTAGATGTCTTGGTTCAGGGAACTATTTATCCCGATGTTATTGAAAGCGGCAAGGGCGATTCTGCTGTGATAAAGAGCCATCATAATGTAGGCGGAATTCCGGATGTAATCTCTTTTGAGGAAATTGTAGAGCCACTTCGAGATTTATTTAAGGATGAAGTCCGCAAGGCAGGAACGCAGCTCGGTATCCCATATGAACTTGTGTGGAGACAGCCGTTCCCAGGTCCGGGATTAGCGGTAAGAGTAATCGGTGAAATCACAAAAGATAAACTTGATATTTTGCGAGAAGCAGATGCAATTTTCAGAGAAGAGATTTCAAATGCACGCCTTGAAAAAGAGACAAATCAGTATTTCGCAGTGCTTACGGATTTAAGAAGTGTCGGTGTTATGGGAGATGCCAGAACCTATGGATATACGGTTGCACTCAGAGCGGTTACTACAGATGATTTTATGACGGCAGAATGGACCAGACTTCCGTATGATGTATTAGAAAAAGCATCAAGCAGAATTACAAATGAGGTAAGCGGAATTACAAGAGTTGTTTATGATATAACTTCTAAACCGCCGGCAACGGTGGAATGGGAATAAAGGAGAATAAAATCGCTCATCTTGCACTTTTTTTGCTTAATTATGTACACAAAGTACACGGCGTTCGCAAAAAGCATAATCTGAACAATTATCTGCCCAATAGAAAGTGAGGAATGATTCAAATGACAAAATATATATTTGTAACCGGAGGTGTTGTTTCGGGGCTTGGTAAAGGTATTACCGCTGCATCGCTGGGAAGACTTTTGAAAGCAAGAGGACTCAAGGTTGCGGCACAGAAGCTTGATCCGTATATAAATGTTGAT
>JAFPAK010000136.1 GCA_017390825.1 Clostridia bacterium | reverse complement strand
CCTGTATGCATGTTCCAAGGGCATTATATCGGGCACAAGCCAGACAACACTTGCCCCCAAGGCGTCCGCAACAAGAGCACAGATGGCGGCAATATTCCAAAGATGTGAAAAAGTGTTATTAAATCAGTAAAATGATTTAAAGATATATATAATGTAAGAAAGGAAGCGAAATTATGAGAGCAAAGTTTCTAAAAAGAATTTGTTCGGCTATTCTTGCAGTAGCAATGCTTATGTCTTTAGCACCGATTACAACATTTGCTATAACAGACGAAGACATTCCTGCAAGCGTAGAACTGGGTAAGGGTTTCAATCTCCTCGATTGTAAGACTTTTGAATCAGCAAACTTAAAATCTGCAATCTTGTTTGACAATGTAGATACTCTTAATCCCACAAAAGTAAGAGTTGCTGATGTTGAGTCCAATATGACATATATTACAAGTATGTCATCATATCTGGACAACACACATACCGACGTTTCAGCAGAAGTTGGAGTAACCAAGGAAGGCCTTATAGCAAAGGCAGAAATCAAAGCTAAATTTGGCTTTAAAGGAGAATGGGAATCTTCAGGTAAGGTGAACACTTCAAGGCTTATTCTTGAAATTCTTGGAAAAGCCTATAAGTATTCACTCAATATGGAAATGAGTGAGCCATGGGCAAAGGGTGACGACGGAAAATATCTGTCAATTAACCCTACATTTGCTTATGACCTTGTTCATATGAGACCGGAAGAGCTTTTTGGTACCTACGGAACACATATTGTAACTCAGTATGATGCAGGTGGTGAAGCTTATACTTCCTATGAAGGTACTGATGCATCAAATTCAATGAAGAGCGAATTTGACATCACCGCAAACGCAGAGGTTAAGGTAGATGCAAAGGATGTTGCTGAGGTTAACGTTGCGGTAAATACATCAGGCGGTGAAAAGCACGAAGAAAGCTTTGCAAACAACAATAAGCAGACAAGTATGCGTGTTCGCGGTGGCGATCCTTTCTATTCAACATTCGATAAGATTATAGCTGGTGATGCTGATGATACAGTTAATAACTGGCTTCAATCAATGTTTACAATGGATGAAAACACCGGTTCAACAAAGGCTACAATGATTAAGACAGATGATCTTAAGCTTATGCCTGTGTGGGAGCTTCTTGAAATGGATTACGGTACTGACCATTCAGCACGTGTTGCACAGCTCCGTGATTACTTCCAGGAAAATGCTAATCGTGAATATCTTGAATTATACGAAGAATTTATCTATGGCATCCCCGGAGACTATGCTGATAACTATAATGTAGTACAGAATGCTTTTGTAAATGAAGAAAATCTTGATGCAGTAGAATCCGTACCTGCAGACCGTATTCCGATTTATACGGAAGCAGAGCTTAACAAAATCGGTAAGTCAGCAGAATATCCGCTTGATGGAAATTATATTCTTATGAGAGATATTGAACTCAGATACGATTTTGGTGGTATCGGATACACAAGCGATAGAACAATAGAACCATTCACAGGTGATTTTGATGGTAACGGACACACAATATATGATCTTAATCCTGTAGTGAGATACAATGGTACAACCGAAGTATAT
>JAFPAK010000135.1 GCA_017390825.1 Clostridia bacterium | reverse complement strand
GATCAATTTTCCGGGAATAGGTGTTCCTCTTGTTACAAAAGCTCTAAAAGCTGTTCGATATTCCATACTGCCGTATGGATTCTCGGTTACTAACGACCTCGCTGCTGTTGGTACAGGATTCTGTGCAAATGCCGCTGTTATACTACCATTTACGATCTGTGCATTTGTCGGAACTGCACCTCTTGTTTCTTCAAACTCCTCGTTTATATCGGCTATTTCAGCAGCAATATCTTCAAGCTGTTCATTTATGCTCCTGATCTCATCTGCGTTATCGCTTGCAAGTGCTTTAGCTTTAAGCTCCTCTTTCTTCTTGTTAAGTTTTTCGAGTTTTCTCCTAAGAACATTTGTTCCCATTTTTTATCCTCCTAAAATCATTGTTTTGAGTTTTAATACTTCTATCTCAGTATCCACTGAGTTTTTATCCCGCTTGGCTTTTCTCGCATTCTCCAATACGACTTGGGCATTCTCCAATGCTTCTTTACCTCGGGCATTTATTGTAGTTGCTTCGTATGCCGGAAAAGTAACAGCACTTACTTCTACTACCGTTGATATATCGGTTATTCTTCGTACCGGGTGATCACTGTCGAGCTCTTCCCACTTTTCACCCCGAATGGCAAACATAAATGACATTCCGCTAATATCACCACGTTCAACAGCAGAATACAAGGCTCTCGCTTCGGAATTGTTTTCAGTATCAAGATTAACCCTGATGCCCATTCCTGCCTCATCAACAACAAGGTGCATAGTGCTGTTTCCGTTATTTCGTCTGCTCCTCGCAAGCGGAATTTTAGACACGTCGTGATTCACCAAAAATCTGACGTCTGTCAAGTCGGTATTGCTTAATGCTCCAACGTCTATGATTTCATCAAACAATCCGAGGTCTGTTCTACTGTTATAAACTATTGGTCTGCCTGTAATGACTTTTCCTATGTCACTTTCTTCGGCTCTTATTTCAAAATTGTATGATCTTCGTTCAAGCAACTGTTATCCCTCCTCTTTAATTTCATCAATTACTTTGGTATTTGCTCCAACTTGATACTCCGCCGCCTTGTCTGCGTCTATCCAGTTAAGTGACATATACCTTTTTCCTTCCAATTCCGGCAGCGGCCGCAACCCGAGCCATGTACGATATTCATTTACATATCCGCCACCTTGTGGTGCCAAAACGTTTATCATTTCGAGCGTCTGTGACACTGTCATGAATATTAATTCTTTCGGATATAGTTCAATTCTGTTCCCAAATGCTTTTTCACGTTTTGTAAACAGCTTTTTAGTAAACGCCTGTGACATTGACTTAATGATCGGTTCAAGCGTTTTTTGATAGAAGCTCTCATAAGTGTCTTTTGAAAAATCGCCTCTCAGAATATCGAGTGGGACTCCGAAGTTACGCAGAATTTTTTCGTCAACAAATTTAAGCGTGCTATCATCAACGATCTGAGTGCTGCGTTCAAGCGGTATAAATTCGCATTTCAGGTCAAGAGGTAAAAAACCACTCTCACTGTTTGCAAGCTTGCGCTCAAGCTCTTTTAATGCCGCCTCGGTTTCACCGTCATCAATTAATGTGTTATATTTCACAATGCCGTTAACCGAGTAACTTGCATTCATAGCTTTTGACACACCTTGCAATAATTTCTCGTTAAGATCAAGCGTTTTCAACAGACTTTTATTATCCGGCTGTCCTAATTCATTTCCGCCCATATAGGTGTTAACCGAGTAATTGATTCTGATATGTATCACATCATCATATGATATAGTAGTTTTGTAGCCGTTTACAAACCAAAAAGTAACAAACAGTCTGCCACTATCATCTTGTATGAAATCAACTTGTGACGGCTGTATCGGATATAACGCTTCATAATAACGCTTTTTTGATTCATCTGTCCAATAAACAGGAATGATAAATGCGTTATAATTCAACAATAGTAGCCATGTTACTTTTTCAAGAAATTCACTTGTTGTCATCAATGGATTCGGCTCATCAAGGACATCTTGAATAGTTCCCTTTACCGGAACGGGGTCAGTTCCAACATACCGTATATGTGTAGGATTTAATTTTTTAATTTCATCGACTATGCACTTTAATGCCTGTTTTACTGCGTCTGATTCGTAAATGTTAGTTCCGAATTGCGGATAAACAGGCATAAATCCATTTAAGGTAGGTGCATATTTCTTTGCTTTTGGTGATTTATGAAAAAGCTTATCAAAAATTCCCGTTTCAGATCACCTCCCCGATTATTTTAGCATTTTTGAAAAGTCGCTCCTATATCGTCTGTACATCTCGTACAAGATAATTAATGTTACTGCACCGTCAATTCTTTTTGACGCTTGACCTGCTATTTT
>JAFPAK010000134.1 GCA_017390825.1 Clostridia bacterium | reverse complement strand
TTTGAGTGGCATTGGTAGTGTGTCATATGAGCATGTCGGAGTTTTTTGCAAGCAGTACAGAGATTATTTTCAAAGCAGGGTACTGCCCGTAAGTGAGCAATGCAGTAGAAATAAAAAAATGTTCAGCGCACTCGGAATATACAGTGCAACTCTTGCAGTTATTTTATTTATTTGAAAGGTAATGCTATGGAAGTTGATCTTATATTTAAAATTGCAGCTATCGGCATTATTGTTGCTGTGTTGCATCAGGTTCTGATACGATCGGGTCGAGAGGATCAGGCGTTGATGGTCACGCTTGCTGGTATCGTTGTGGTGCTAATGATGTTAGTTGAAGAAATCAGTACTCTGTTTGAAACAGTTAAAAAAGTTTTTGGGTTATGAATATTATTGCTTTATGCGGCATCTGTATTGTAAGTTGTATTTTTATTGTAGTTCTTAAAAAGATTTCTACTGAGGTTTCACCTGTGCTGATTGTAATCAGTGCAGTTGTAATGCTGGTGTACATATTAAAGGATTTCACTTCAGTTTTTAATGAGATCAATTCGATAACAGCAAATTCAGGGATCAACAATGAAAATATAAAATTAATGTTCAAAGCGCTTGGTATATGTTATTTAACCCAAATGACCAAAGATATATGTATTGATTGCAGTGCTTTGTCACTTGCTCAAAAAATTGATCTTGCAGGTAAGATAACAATTGCGGTTTTGTCCGTTCCTTTGGTAACTCAAGTATTACAGATCATAACAAAGCTGACTGAATGATATGAAGAAGATTATACTTATTTTAATTTTTATTGCATTTTTAAACTTCGATTGTACTGCACAGGAGTACGAGTATGAATTTAACAGTAATTCTAGTGATTATGACTCTGTATATGATGCTTCAGGTTTTGCTGAGTATAAAGAAAAAGTACCCGACAGCATCACCGAATTTCTTGAGGACATAGGCATAGATGTTTCAGACGTTACTTCATTTAATAAGCTATTTTCAAAAGAAGGAGCGTCCGCTTTATTCTCATATTTATTCTCTAATATTACAGCACCAATTTCGGGAATCGCTGTAATTATCAGTGCAATAATTGTTTGCAGTCTATGCGAAAGCATAAGTATTTCATCTGAAAGCGGAGCGCTCGTCAGGTTGCTTGCGTCTTTATGCGTATGTAGTGCGATAGTTTTGCCGGTTGCAAATCTGATTTTTGTCTGTTGCAATGAGCTGTGCTCAATTTCTGATTTAATGCTGGTGTTTGTGCCTGTCTTTGCCGCTGTGCTGATAGCAACGTTGAAAACACAGTCTGCATCTGCATTTCAAGGCGCTATGTTTATATCATCACAGATCATCAGCTATTTTTGCGGATACATAATACCCCCGTTTTGTTCATCTTATCTCGCTCTTGCAACCGCAATTTCTGTTTCAAATCAAGTAAGACTTGCAGCATTTTGCGAACAAATTAAGAAATGTGCAATATGGATAATAAATGCCGCAATGACCTTGTTTTGTGCTATAGTTTCAGTGCAAAATCTTATCGCCTCACAAAGCGATACTGTTGCAAGCAAAACTGTAAAATATGTTGTTGGTACATCAATACCCATTGTCGGCGGTGCTCTGTCTGATCTGATGAATAGTACCGGAAGCTGTATAAGCATCATCAGGACTTCGTTTGGCATATATGCAATAATTGCTGTAATAATTATACTTTTACCAAATTTGATATCAGTATTATTATATAAATTCACATTATCTATGTGCGGTAATGTATGTGCGTTATTTTCTCAGAATGATATATTAAGACTTTTAAATTCGGTCAACTCTGCTTTATCAATAATACTTGCGGTTCTTTGCTGTTCAGGTGTTATGTTGATATTCTCAACGGCTTCTATACTGGTATTAGTGCAAAACTAAAAAACGGAGGAGGAATATCTATCAAGTCAGCAATTTTGAATATAAGCTTTAGCATAGTTTTGCTTGGTCTAATCGAAATACTGCTGCCAACAAAGGCTTTTAAATCTCAGATGCAGTTGATTACCGGCGCAGTTTTGATCATAACGATAATATCGCAAATTTCAATAATTAAAATACCTGAATATAAACCAATTAACACAAGCGATGTTTCTGTCAATCAGTTGCTTTTAGAAAATTGTGCGATAACTGTTAAAAATCAAGCAGAGAGCATTCTAAAGGAGCACGGTATAACTAACGGAAAAATTATTGTAACAATGGATAATATGTGCGAAGAAAGCATAGAAATTAAAAGTATAACTATAAAAACTACCGCAAACAGAGCGGAACTTGAAATTGCAATTGAAGATATAGAACGGACTCTAAATATACCTGTCAATATAGGAGAAACATAAATGGATATTAAACAGATTTCAGAAAGAATAAAAAACACCCCCAAAATACTAGTGATTTTCGGAATTATAGTAATAGTACTAATAATGCTTACATCCATTATAAAGCTTCCTAATAAGGATGAAAAAGATGTACAATTAGATGCAGACACATACGCTGAACAGCTAGAGAATAAACTTGAAGAAACGATAATAACCGTTAATGGAGGAAGTGCAAATGTTATTGTGACACTTGAAACCGGAATTGAATACATATATGCAAGCCAGGTTAAATCTGATGAATCAGTTAAGGAAAACTCTGATACAAAGAATTCGGAAACCGACGGAAGTAAGGATGAAAGCTACGTTATAATTACTGATCAGGACGGTAAAGAGCAGGCGTTGGTTGTTACCGAGATAATGCCGAAGATCAAAGGAGTGGTCGTATCATGCAGTGGAGGTGACAACGAATATGTAAGTACAAAAATTACCTCAGTCGTGACAACGGCTCTGAATATCTCAGAGGATATGGTATGTGTGGTAGGGATAAAATAAATTATTTACAATTACATAACATTGAAAGGGTTGAATATGTCAATGAAAAATACTAAAATGTTTTCTAAAAGGACGGTTATGTTTGCAGTGTTGATACTGGCTTTGTCAGCGGCTGTGTTTTTAAATTGGAAATACTCTGATGGAGGCTTTATTATCAGCGGCGCATTAAGCGGCGATGAAACAAGTGCAGAGGTAGAAACAAAGTATCTTGGTGATGCACAGTATGTCAATGCAACCACTGCATCGGATTATTTCACGCTTTCAAGACAACAGCGTGACAAAACAAGAGAGGATTCGATTGCATCCTTGAACGAAATAATTAACAATGTGAAATCTACTGATGACGCAAAAACGCTCGCCGCCGAAAGGTTGACTTCAATTACAAGAGCTGCTGAAAACGAGCAAGCGATCGAAACTGTCATTATTGCTAAAGGCTTTGAAAAATGTGTTGTAATTATTTCTGATGAATCGGTAAATGTTGTAGTTAAATCCGATGAAGACGGTCTTTTGCCGTCAGAAACGGTCCAAATTCAAGATGCAGTTACTTCTGTAGCAGCAACGAATCTTGAAAATATTAAAATAATTCAAATAAAATAGTTGTTATATTGAAAACTTTTTGTTATAATATAATTACTAATATCTATTCGAAAGGAATTTATATAGCTATGGAAATTAAATCTAAAGGAACCGGCAATGTAGTGATTTCTGAAGAAGTCGTTGCAAAAATTGCTGCAACTGCAGCTTTAGATGTTACAGGAGTAGCAGGCATCGTTTCCAAAACCCAGGATATAAAAACGATCGTAAAATCACAGAAGGTGCTTAATTCTGTTAATGTTACTACTCGTGATGGTCAGTTTATTATCGATATATATGTTAAGCTTAAGGAAGGTATCAGAGTTGCTGAAGTTGCGCCGAAGATACAGGAAGCTGTAAAGGATTCTGTTCAGAATATGACAGGCAGCGTCGTTTCAAAGGTTAATGTAAATATTTGTGCAATTGAACTTGATAAGGATAAGGGAGCTAAATAATGACCCGCAGCGAACAAAGACAGCAGCTATTAGCACTTGTATATGAAAAAACCTTTCACGATGATACAATCGAAGATATAATTTTGCTCGCTAAAGAAGCACGCCAACAGAAACTTACTGATTACATACAGAGAGCTTTTGAAGGCATATTCAATAATCTAGATGTTATTGACGAAAAAATCGGAGCTCACAGTATTGGTTGGAAGCTAGCAAGAATTCCGAAAATTCCGTTGTGTATAATGCGTATTGCTGTTTATGAAATGATATTTGAGGAAGATATTCCAGTCAGCGTATCCATTAATGAGGCAGTTGAACTTGCAAAAATTTATGGCGCTGACGACGATCATTCGTATGTGAATGGCGTTTTGGGTGCTATTTCAAGAGCATAGTGTAGACTGTTATGAGTTTGTTTTTTGGCGTTGATACAAGTAACTATACGACCTCTGTTGCAATTTTTGATAGTGATAAAGGAATTGTTTCTAATTCAAAAAAATTATTGCCTGTTGATGACGGCGAGGTCGGTTTGATGCAAAGTAAGGCGTTATTTGAGCACGTAAGGCAGCTTCCGTCTGTTACGGAAGCCGCCTTTTCATGCTTTAATAAAAACGATGTTTTAACGGCGGGGGCAGTATCGTCAACGCCAAGAGATGTTGATGGTTCATATATGCCGGTGTTTCTTGCAGGAATTTCTTGTGCAACTGCTATTGCTGCATCGCATTGCATCCCTTTATATAAAACCAGCCATCAGGCAGGACATGTGGCAGCTGCGTTATACTCAGCTGATAGATTTGATCTGTTCAATAAAAGGTTTATTGCATTTCATCTTTCAGGAGGAACAACTGAGGCATTGCTGGTAGAACCTGATGATGAGAAGATATTTAAAATTACACAAATTGCAAGAACATTAGATCTAAAAGCAGGACAGGTTATTGATCGTGTAGGTGTTTTGCTCGGTTTATCGTTCCCTGCTGGTGCAATGTTGGACAAGCTTGCAGTTAATGGCAAGCTTAGAAAGAAACCAAATGTCTGTTTAAAAGGCTGTAATTGTTGCCTTTCAGGTGTTGAGAATATCTGTAAAAGGATGATTGATAACGGTTATTGTAAGGAAGATGTTGCAAGATATGCTATTGAGCATATTTACGAAACTCTTTATGCAATGATCAAGTGCATCAAAGATGAATTCTCTGATTTGCCTATGGTATTTGCAGGCGGAGTCATGAGTAACTCTATAATCCGCTCAAGACTTTCTGAAAAAGGTGCAATTTTTGCAAAGCCGGAATTTTCTTCAGACAATGCCGCAGGAGTAGCGGTACTTTCATACCTCTTATATTCAAAAAGGGAGTTTTAGTATTGGCTGACAAGCGTGTTTTAACGGTATCACAACTTAATATATATGTTAAATCTCTGCTTGAAAGCAGTAGTTATCTTAATGAGGTTTACATAATCGGCGAAATATCTAATTTTACCGATCACTATAAATCCGGACATCTGTATATGTCACTAAAAGATGATACGGGAGTTATTAAGGCGGTAATGTTTAGACAGTATGCTTCTGCTCTTAAGTTTAAGCCTGAAAACGGAATGAAGATCATTTGTAAGGGCAAAGTCTCGCTTTATGAGCGCGATGGTGCCTATCAGATGTATATAACCAATATGCAGCCGCAGGG
>JAFPAK010000133.1 GCA_017390825.1 Clostridia bacterium | reverse complement strand
TAGACGGCGTTAAGACATCAATTTGTCTATCCCATCCGACTGCGCTTCCGCGAAACTCTTGCGGTTCCCAAAATCGTTTGTTCAGCACCTGCTTCCAACGATTTTGACCGCTGCGCCATTTCGACCTTCGCTGCTTCCGCCCCCGGCGGCGCTCGGTCGCAATGCTGCCAATTCCGCTTTTAGCCCATATTAATTATTTTATAGACGGCGTTAAGACATCAATTTGTCTATCCCATCCGACTGCGCTTCCGCGAAACTCTTGCAAAAAAATTTAATATCCTCTACATTTTACACGGCAAGGACGACCGAGACGGAGCTTACGTTCAGATAAATTTTACTTTTCAGCTTAATCCGCAATACGGTGAAAACCACCAAAAGATATTATATATTCAATTAGCTTACTTGTCAAGATAAAATTTAAACCGCAAGAACATCAAAAAAATGCCTTGCGGTTTCATTATTACTCTTTATCTTCTGTATTATCCTCTGTGCTTTCAGTTTGTGTTTCTTTTTCAACAGCGGGTTTTCTCTGCTTTATTATAATAAGCACAGTACCGACCACGATCGCTGCAATAACAAGTGCTACAACTATATAGAGTGCGGTATTCGGCGAATCATTGTCGTCATTTGCTGAAGTCGTTATCTCAACTGCTGAATTTGTGGTTGTTTCAACTGCCTCAGTAATATCTGCCGCTGTGGTGCTGTCAGTTGATGTTGAATCTTCAGAAGCATCAGTTCTATCTGCAGATGATGTATCGTTTTTATCTGTGCCTGCAGATGCTGCCTTGTCGGTCTGTGCAGTAGTTGCCGGCATGGAGTTTGTAACGACTACAGTGCCATTATCTACCGTGATATTACCTGTATTTAAAATTGCTTGATATGATATAAGGTCGGCATCAAAGAAAGAATCTTCGTTAGTAATAATATCTATATCATAAACCGCAGCGTCAGCATCCGAATTGACCTTGAACTTCAAAGTACAAAGTACACCGTTACCGGTAACGTCTTCAATTCCCTCATTCATAAAGCTGACTTGGCCGTCAGTAGTGTCAGTATTGCCTATAAAGCCGCCTTCCTCTGCATTCGCACTATCTCCAAAAATATCACCGTTAACTATCTCTTTTAAGTCGAGTGCTTCGTTATCATATCTTATGCTAAACTCAGCGCCCCAGATACCGGGATTATTGGAAATAGTGATATCTACCTCTACCGTATCACCTGCTTTTGCCTTAACTTTTTCTACTGTAAGGGTAAACTCATTATCAGCATAGGCAACAGATGCTGTGCAGATCATCATAATCACAGCTACTGCCACCGCCAAAAGCTTCTTAACCATATTATATTACATCCTTTCAAAAGCTATATTACGCATATTTTTATACAGTATAACATATAATAAATAATTTTGCTACAACAAATGCCATAAAAAATATGCCAACAGTTTTGTATATTTTTTATAAAAACTTGATTTTTGCCGCTGTTTAATGTATATTAAATATGAATAATATAAAACAAGGGTTAGTGTGGTATGAGATTTAAAACTGCAATTATTTTTATGCTTATATGCATTATGATAACTCCGTTTTGTGTGAGTGCCGACAGTGTTTCGGTCAAATTTGGTGATGTTAACGAGCATTCCTTTTCGGTGAATCTGCCGGGTAGCTACGATGTTATCGTATCAGAAGACCTGAACC
Source organism: Clostridia bacterium (assembly GCA_017390825.1). The sequence goes on along the minus strand of JAFPAK010000133.1, from coordinate 19,215 downwards.
GTGATTCTGACTATTTTACCAATCTTCCGTTGACAAAAAACGAAGCAATAGAAAAATTCAACAACGGCGCTTTACTTTGTGCATACGCAGATGATAAAAGCGGTGAGATCAGCATAACCTCATCGACCGACGGCTTTGCCGGTGAGATAGGAAACCTCACTCCTATGCCTGATGATGCTAAACAGACGGTTATCTCCGACCTTAAAGCGACACTTGAGCAGCAAGGTCACATCATGCTCTATCATCCGGAAATAATACACATCGGCGAATACGATTTTATCAGCTACACCGCAAGAATAGGCAATACCGAAAAGGGTTACAGCTATGCCGCTGCATTCACCGTGATAGGCGGAAATGTGTATGAGATAACCTGCTACAATGCATCTGCTATTCCCGATGATGCAACTGTTGAAGCCACCGAAAATATAATCAAGTCATTTCACCTCAACATCAAGGGTGATAAGGCGCAGATAACCGTAAACGGTGTGCAATCGTTCTTTGCGGTCGTTGCAATATGTATTGCGGCAGTTGTGGCATTACTTTCGGTAATATCAATAGTTAATGCTATCAAAAATCGCCGCAGGGATGAAACCGTGCGGTTAAGAAAGAGAGATTAAAAAGTGGCAGGGAACGATGTCAGCACCGAATTAAAGGAATTACAAGGCAAAAATCTTGAACTTATAAAATATTTTTGCAAAATATGCAATGAAAACGGTCTTCGCTTTTATCTTTGCGGCGGAGGCTGTATTGGTGCTGTTCGACACGGTGGATTTATCCCGTGGGATGATGATGTTGATGTATTTATGCCCCGTCCCGATTACGAGCGGTTGCGTGATGTGTGGAAAAAAAGTGCTGATAAGCGTTATGTTTATTCAAAAACAGATAAAAACGAATACACACGTTTGCAGTTTGCGGCTGTGTGTGACACAAAAACCACATTTATTAAAACACGGCAATGCGATCTTGACATTCCTCACGGAATACGCATAGATATACTGCCGCTTGATGGTTGCCCGAACGGACGTTTTGCACGCAAAACACAGATACTCTGGGCGCTTTTATATTCAATGTTTATAGTCGGTGAGCCGCACACCAGCAAGGGTAAGCTGTTGGAGCTGCTTGGAAGAGCTGCGCTGTTTTTCTTCAGGACGCCGAAATCACGCTACCGTGTATGGCGCTTTGCAGAAAAACAGATGAGCAAATACGATTTTGACAAAGCAGACAAGGTAACAGAGCTTTGCGCGTGGTATCAATATATGGTGAATGAATATCCTAAAAGCGCATTTGCCGAACAGCTTTATCTGCCTTTTGAGAATACTGAGCTACCCGTGATGAACGGATATGACACATATTTAAAAATGGCATTCGGTGATTATATGCAACTACCTGGTCAGGACAAGCGTGTACCCACGCACGAGGTAGTGTGGTTTGATCTTGATAAGTCCTACACCGAATATAAAGGAATTTACTACTGCAATGAATGATATAAATACAGTTCTTGCCGCTCTGCTTTGTACAAAGCTCGGAGCTGATAAAGAACATAAAGCCGTATCCCCCGCTAATTGGCATAAACTGATGCGTTCGCTGTACCGTAAGGGGATCGAAAATCCATCCGCTCTTCTTCATATGGATGAAGCAATGCTTAAAAATATCGACGGTATCGACGGCCGACTCTGTAAGTCGGTCGTTAGTTTGTGTAAAAGCTATGACAATGCAGCGGATTCAATGGAAAAGCTGAATGCCGACGGAATATACGCCATCGGGATGGACAGTGAGTATTATCCCGAAAGAATAGTAAAGGCCAGAGAAAAGGACGCTCCTCCCATATTTTATATATACGGAAACAAGGAGTTGCTGAAAGGCAGGATGATATCCGTTACAGGTGCACGTAATCCTCAATCAGAAAGCGAGAATTTTGCAAGGCGTTGCGGTATTGCAATAGCCGATAATAATTACACGCTCGTATCGGGCGGTGCAATCGGCTGTGATACGATAGCTCAAAATGCCGCATCCGGATGCGGCGGCAGCTGTGTTATATTCCCTGCTGCACCGATGTATATGACACTTAAAAATCAAAAATTCCGCCATCTTTGTCAAAGCGGAAGAATGTGCCTTGTTTCGGACGTAAACCCATATTTTGATTACTCAAAAGCGGCAGTGCTGCGCCGCAACAAATATATCTATATCTGTTCCGATGCCTCGTTTGTATGCGAAAGCGGCAACGGCGTCGGCGGCACATACAGAGGTGCTTTGGAATATCTGCAAAACGGCGGTAATAATGTATATGTATTCAAAAATGATAAATTATTAGGCAACCGTCTTTTATGCGAAAACGGTGCGGCAAACTGTGAAATAGACGAAATCAGCCGCAAAATCAGCGATATTATCGGTAAATAAACTATAATTATTATTAAATGCACTTTTTAAATCGTTAATATTGTTAATTGAAAAATATACAAATTTGTATTAAAATTATATAATAGACATTTTGAAAGGAAGATCCTAAATGAACTATAAAGAAATGAGTGCCGCTGCGCTTAAAGACGAATTCAAGGCATTGAGTGAAAAATACAATGAGTTTAAGGCTCTTGGCTTAAAGCTTGATATGTCACGCGGTAAGCCCGGTGCAGAACAGCTTGATATATGCAAAAACCTGCCTGAGCTTGTTGATAATGACAATGTTTATTCAGAAAGCGGTGTCGATTGCCGTAACTACGGCGGACTTGATGGTATTCCTGAAATGAAGCGCATTTTTGCAGAGCTTTTCGGATGTCCTGAAGACAATGTAATTATCGGTGAAAACTCATCACTTCATATGATGTTTGATATTATCGCACAGGCCATGTCAACAGGTCTTGACGGCGAAGAACCGTGGGTAAATCAGGGTAAAGTAAAATTCCTCTGTCCTTCTCCGGGTTATGATCGTCACTTCGCAGTTACCGAATATTTCGGCATTGAGAACATTATGATTCCCATGACAGAAAACGGCCCTGATATGGATATGGTTGAGGAATACATCAAGGACCCGAAGGTAAAGGGTATCTGGTGTGTACCGAAATACTCCAATCCCGACGGTGTTTCTTACTCTGATGAAACTGTTATCCGTCTTAGTGAAATGAAGCCTGCCGCAAATGATTTCCGCATTATGTGGGATAACGCATACGGTGTGCATCACATCTACGAAGAAAAGGAAAAACAGGATCAGGTGCTTTGCCTTTATCAGGAATGTATCAAGCGCGGTACTGAAAAGCGTGTGCTTATGTTTATGTCTACATCAAAGATAACATGGCCCGGCAGCGGTGTTGCAGCGCTATGTGCATCAAGTCATAATATTGATCTTATGAAAAAGCGTATGTCATTCCAGACCATAGGACCTGATAAGATTAACCAGCTCCGTCATGTAAGAATGCTGCGAGACGCCGCAGGCATTGAAGAACTTATGAAAAAGCACGCCGCTATCATCCGCCCGAGATTTGAGCTTGTGCGTGATATATTTGAAAAAGAGCTTGCTCCCGTGGGCTGCGGCAGATGGACTAATCCCAACGGCGGCTATTTCATCAGCTACTACGCTCCTGAAGGCTGTGCAAAACGCACCGTTGAGCTTTGTAAGGCTGCCGGTCTTGTTACAACTCCGGCAGGTGCAAGCTATCCCTACGGTCATGACCCGAAGGACAGCAACATCCGTATAGCGCCCACTTATCCTCCGACAAGTGAATTGAATCAGGCGCTTGAGCTTTTCTCAATATGCGCTCGTCTTGCGTATATTGAAAAGCTGATGGCAAACGGTAAATAAACCGACATTTTTGTGTCAATGTTTACAATATATTTACCGATACTCATTGACTTTTATGGCAATTTAATATATAATATCTTCTATAATGCTATTTTTGGAGGAATCAATACCAATGAAAAAAACAAAAAGGATAACCTTTTTCATTGTTGCTGTATTGATCATTGCCTTCACCGTGGTTTCGCTCTTCGGCGTACATTCATATTACGGTGATAACAAGATCACATACATCAAAGGTGCCAGCGATATCCGCTGGGGTATCGACATCCGTGGCGGTGTTGAAGCTGTATTCAAGCCGGTAGGCATAGATGAAGACAGCATCAGCGACGATGATATGAAAAAGGCCGAAAACATTATTAAGCTTCGTCTTACTTCACAAAACATCACCGACTACGAGATAAATACAGATACTACATATAATCAGATAGTAGTCCGTTTCCCGTGGCAGACCGATGAAAAGGACTTTGATCCCACCACAGCCGTTGAAGAGCTCGGTCAGATGGCAAAGCTCACCTTCTGTGAGGGCAGTGAAAATAATGAAACCGTTATTCTTGACGGATCTTATATCAAGAACGCACAGGCTGCTGTTAATCAGGAGACAAGTGAGTATTATGTAGCACTTGAATTCACTTCAGCAGGTGCATCAATTTTTGCAGACGCTACTAACCGACTTTTGCACAATACCATATCCATTTGGCTTGATGATGAAATGATCTCTGCTCCTACCGTTGAGCGCGTTATCACAAACGGCCAGGCAAGCATCACCGGCAACTTCACATATGAAGAGGTAACAGAGCTTGCAGATACTATCAGCGCAGGCGCTTTGCCGTTTTCGCTTTCGGTTGATGATTCAAAGCTCAGCATCGTAAGCCCAACCTTGGGTGAATCCTCACTCAATGTTATGCTTATTGCAGGTGTTGCAGCATATATCCTTATCGTCATCATTATGATTGCACTTTACAGAATGCCCGGTTTGGTTGCATCACTTTCAATCACCTGCACTATTGCAGCGTTGTTTGCTTGCATTTCAGGATTCTTCCCCGGTATAAACAGCTTTACGCTCACTATTCCCGGTATCGCCGGTATTATCCTCTCAATAGGTATGGGCGTTGACGCAAACGTTATCACCGCAGAGCGCATAAAGGACGAATTCAAGACAGGCAAGACTATTGACGGTGCTATCAACAGCGGTTACAAGCAAGGCTGGGGCGCTATTCTTGACGGTAATGTAACAGTTGTTATTGTATCAATTGTACTTATGGGTGCCTTCGGTCCGACTGACACACTCTGGTCAAAGATCGTTACTCCGCTTATGTTTATGTTCAAATCGTCAATTACCGGTGCCGTTTACTCCTTCGGTTATACACTTTTGATCGGCGCTATCTGCAATCTCTTGATAGGTGTAGCTCTTTCAAGACTTATGACCAAGAGCCTTGCACAATTTAGAGTATTGAGAAAGCCGTGGCTGTTCGGAGGTGTTAAGAATGGTAAATAAGTATATTAAAATTACAGATAAATTCAAGTTCTTCATTTTGATCCCCGCAGTCATTCTTGTAGTCGGCATTATTATGAACATCGTAGTAGGTCCTGAGCTTGATATCAACTTCAAGGGCGGTTCTACAGTAACCTACACATATACAGGTGAGCTTGATACTGAAAAGGCTGACGATGTTGTAACAAACGCTCTTGCGGTAAAGTCTGAAAGAACTGTTCTTACCTTCACCTACACAGGTTCTATTGATTCAGATGCTATTGAGAGTGCTGCTCTTAATTCAGTTAAAGATCGCACATTTACCCGTATAGCATTCAGTGCCGCTGATGATAACAAGAGTTTTTCAATCTCAACCACCGGCGCAGAATTCCTTACAGATGCAAACGCAAAAGCAGTAGAGGATGCACTCAATGCCGCTTTCGAAGGCAATGAGATCACCCTTTCCGGCAAAACAGACACAAGTGAAAAGCTTGATGTTAACATCACAACAAGCAAGGGCTACGCTTCAGAAACTACAAACCTTGTCATTACAGTTGTGGGAAATAAATCTATCGCTACCGATCAGGTTGAGGCTATTACAGCAGATCTTATCGAAAGTTTCGCTGACAACAGCATTTCAGATCAGCCTAATGTAACTTCAGTTGATGCAAGTGTTGGTGCAAGCTTCTTTGCAAAGAGTCTTTATGCGCTCGGCATTGCAAGCGTATTGGTAGTTATTTATGTAGGTATCCGTTTCAGAAAGATCGGCGGTATTGCAGCGGCACTTACAGCGCTTATTGCACTTATTCACGATGTAGCAATAGTTTACTGCTTCAATGTTATCTTCGGTATAACTATCAACGATCAGTTTATAGCAGTTATTCTCACTATCCTCGGTTACTCACTTAACGATACTATCGTTATATACGACCGTGTGCGTGAAAATACTGCCCTTTACGGCAGCAAGATGACCTCAAGAGAACTTGTTGACCGTTCTGTTTCACAGTGTTTGAAGCGTACTATCGTTACAACAGTAACTACATTCGTAGCTATTACTTGCGTAACAGTTGTTGCGGCTATCTTTGGTCTTACATCGATCCTCACCTTCTCTATCCCGATGTCGATCGGTATAATTGCGGGTTCATTCTCATCTAACATCGTTGCAGGCCCGCTCTATGTATTCTGGCTCGAATTCAAAGAGAAGCATAACATTGGCAAGAAAACCACTGTTAAAAAGGCAAAGAAGACAACAAAGAAAAAGAAATCTAACAAAGTTATCAAATACTAAAAACAAAATTCGGCGCAGAGCTAATATCTGCGCCGAATTCTTTAATCTATTATACTGTGCTGATTTCAACGCAAACGTATGCTTAATAAATAATCGGCATCTGTTTCGAAGAGATCATTGTGTATTCCATTAAAAAGCCATATCTGCTACAAAACCGTTCTGTGAGATCACAGAACGGTTTTAAATTTATTTACCCATATGTTCAAGATTTTTCTTGATAAGCTCGCAACGCTGCTTTACGCAATCAACAGAACGCAGCGGATCTTCAGGAGTATTGAACGCATAATCAAGCAATTCCTCAACAGGAATAGTCGCTACATGAGTTCTTGTATCACTCGAAGCGTAATATATATGAACAAGACCATCATCGTCAACAACAGCACCGTTTGTAAACAGTACATTTGACACATCACCCACACGCTCTTCAGCAAGCGGTGCCATAAAGTAACCGGATGGCTGTGCAATAACTTTAAACGGATCGTTTAAGTCAGTCACAAAAACATAAAGCACATAACGAAGTCCTGCTGCTGTATTACGCACACCATGTGCTATATGTACCCAACCCTTTTCCGTCTTGATCGGGACAGCGCCTGCGCCGTTTTTACCCTCTGTGATGGTATGATAACGACGAGGTGAAATAAGTATCTCCTCATTGATCACCGCATTTTCTATCGTATCACAAAGGCCGAGACAAACACCGCCACCGCTTCCGGCTTCAATAAACGAATCCTGCGGGCGAGTATAAAAAGCATATTTTCCGTCAATAAATTCAGGGTGAAGCACGCAGTTGCGCTGCTGACTTGATTTTGTTTTAAGATTGGGAAGACGCTCCCAATTAACTAAATCCTTTGTTCTTACAATACCAGCATCAGCAAGTGCAGATGAAAGATCAGCTGATGACTTATCCTTACTTTCAGAACAGAAAACGCCGTAAATGTATCCGTCCTCATGCTGTGTCAAGCGCATATCGTAAACGTTGGTTTCATCAGGATATATATCCGGTAACTGAACGGGATAATCCATAAACTTAAATCCATCAACACCGTTTTCTGAACTTGCAACGGCAAAAAAGGATTTACGATCTGCCCCTTCAACACGGGCAACAAGATAAAACTTGCCGTTCATATAAAGTGCACCCGAATTGAATACCGCATTTATTGAAAGGCGCTCAAGAAAATACGGATTTGTTGCTTCGTTCATATCAAAGCGCCAAAAAGGCGGAACATGATCTCTTGTAAGCACGGGATTTTTATACCTTGTGACAACACCGCCGCAAAACGGCTTTTTCTCATTCTTCTTATTAATAATACTCTCGTATCTTTCAATTTCACATTGCATTTTTTCTTTAAATGACATTTATGTTACCCCTTTGCGTTGTAATACACTTTGTATTATACGAGCATCGGAAAAAGTAGTCAAGTGCATTTTTAGAAAACTTACTTTGCAAATTGTGAAATTATTTCCTCTGCCGTTGAATTTTAATATTATATGTGATATAATTACAATGTTTATTATATAAGTAAAGGAAATGTTTGCCGAATGTCAAGAAAGCTAAAAAAGAACGGTTTTGTCGAGGGTACGCTGATAGCGTATCTCTGTATTGTACTGACAAAGCTGCTCGGTGCATTTTATATCATCCCGTTTTACAGCATAATCGGTGAAACCGGTGGATTTATTTATTCCTGCACATATAGCATATATAACCTTGTATATAACATCTCCACCTCCGGAATCCCTATTGCAATGAGCATACTTATTGCAGAATACAATACAAAGGGTATGTACGCCGCTAAAACCAAACTATACCGTACCGGGCTTGCTATTATCGGTGTCATTTCTGCTGCTGTATTCATTTTCCTGCAGCTTTTTGCAAATGATGTGGGCAGATTTTTTATGGATACGATGGAGGATACATCCGCAGTCAGCGTTGCGGATATCGCATCGGGTGTAAGAGCAGTGTCGGTATGTATCCTGATCGTACCGTTTTTGAGTATAAAGCGCGGATATTTGCAAGGTCATAAGCTGATATCCGTATCCTCCATTTCACAGGTTGCAGAACAGATAGTTCGCATTGCAATAGTACTGCTCGGATCATATATAACAGTAACATTGATGGGAATGCACGTAGTAGTCGGTATCGATATCGCTCTGCTCGGTGCTGCGGCAGGTGCAATAGCGGCGCTTGTTTATATGATGCTGTGTGAACGCCGAGCCGATATCAAGAAGACCGGTGGTGATATTGCACCTCCGACAAAGCTATTGATAAAGCGTATACTCGCTTGCAGCATCCCAGTTGTTATAGTAGCAGTTTCAACTAATCTTATCGAGATCGCTGATGCAAAATTCGTAATAAGCGGGCTGAAAACGCTCGGCTATTCCGATGAAGATACCCAGCTTATCTCAAGTATTATTTCAAGTTTGGGCCCCCGCATCTGCGCTCTTATCACCTCCCTCACCTTCGGACTTACCGCAAGCCTTATCCCTGCGATGTCCTCACATTTCGCCAAAGGTGAAATTACACTTGCAAACCAGAAACTTAACAGAGCCTTGAATATGATAATATATATATCAGTACCGCTTGCTATCGGCATTGCGCTTTTGTCCTCTCCCGTTTATCAGTTGTTCTATGGGCTCAACGATTACGGTCCTTTTATGCTGAAATTCCTTGTTGTGATAAGCGTTATTACATCAGTTAAGGATGTTCTCGGTATGGCTATGCAGGGAATGGGCAAGACAAAGACGGTTATTATTTCAACTTTGTCAGGAATAGCTGCAAACCTCTGTATTGCATATCCGTTAACGATAGCCTTCGGCAATACAGGTCTTCCCGGATATCTCGGTGTAATGCTTGCTATGTTTATTGGGCACGGTATCAATATCGTGATAATAATGATAACGCTTCACCAAAAATCAGGCTTTAACTATAAATCGGTATGGAGTATGATGATACGCAGTATCGTACCGAATATTGGTATGATAGCTGTAGTACTGCTTCTCGGTATGTTTATACCGATACCCGCAACAAGAGGCATCGTTCAGATAATCTATCTTGCTATCTACGGTATTGCCGGCGCTGCTGTATATTTTGCCCTTTCATATGTATTCGGCGGAATGCAGATGGTATTCGGTGATAATATCTTATCAACAGTTAAAAACAAGCTATTAAGAAAGCACTAAAGGGGAAAACAAAAATGATCAAGCATTTTTATGAATCAGACATACTTTTGCCAAAATCGAATTTTGAAAAATGGTCAGTGGTTGCGTGCGATCAATTCACATCTGAGCCTGAATATTGGGATAAGGCAACGCAGATAGCGAACGGTACACCAAGCGCATTAAACATCGTACTGCCTGAGGCACATCTTGATGGTAACGACGGTGAAAAAATCGCAAAGATAAACAAGAATATGTACTCATATCTTGAAAACGGTGTTTTCTCAGAGCACAAAAACTCATTCGTATATGTTGAACGCACTCAGTCCGACGGTCGCATCCGCTGCGGTATAGTAGGAATGATAAAGCTATCTGATTATGACTATAAAAAGGGCTCCTCAGCACTTATCCGTGCAACAGAGGCAACTGTGCTTGAACGCATACCGCCGCGTGTAAACATACGCCGTGATGCACCGCTTGAATTACCACACATACTCTTGCTTGTTGATGATCCCGATATGACGGTGATTGCACCTCTGAAAAATAAAAAGAACGAGTTTTCTCCCGCATATAGTTTTGATCTGATGCTTGGCGGTGGTCATATTGAAGGCTACTTTACCAATGAAAACACAAATGCGGAAATTCATTCTGCGCTTGACGCTCTCATTGAAAAAAGCGAAGATAAATTGCTGTTTGCCGTGGGCGACGGCAATCATTCGCTCGCATCTGCCAAAGAATGTGCAGCACTCGATCCCGATAATGACGCTGCACAGTATGCGCTTTGCGAAATAGTGAATATCCATGATGAAGCCATTGAGTTTGAACCAATCTACCGTGTACTGTTTGGCTGCGATGCGCAAAAGGTAATCTCTGATTTTATTGCTGATAACAGCGGTGATGGCGAAAAACATAGTTATCAATGCATATTCGGAAATGAAACCAAAGATATCAGCGTAAAAGCCTCAGCAAAGCTACCTGTAGGTACATTGCAGGTTTGGCTTGATGAATACCTGAAGGCTCATTCGGAAATAAAAATCGATTACATACACGGTGAGGATACAGTTAAAAATCTTTGCCGAAAAGAAAACACCCTCGGATTTATATTCGACGGTATGAAAAAGGATGAACTTTTTGACGCTATACGTCTTGACGGCTCGCTGCCGAGAAAGACCTTTTCAATGGGCCATGCTGCTGACAAGCGTTACTATGTAGAAGCACGGAAAATCAAATAATGAACAACCAAAACATTAAATTTGCAATTTTTGATATGGACGGCACTCTCACCGACTCTATGGGGTTTTGGCGTGTTGATATACCTCATTGTATCAAAGAATTCGGTTTTGAAGGCACGGTTCCGGAAATGCACGCCATACTGCGAAACACCGTTTATGAGATACCGGGCAATGACGAAGGCTTGCAAATTAAAGTATCCGGTGAAAAGTTGCAGGCAGCATATCGGAGAATCGTCAGCACGCTGAATGAGCTTTACAGTACTGCAAAACTCAAGCCCGGAATGAAGACGCTGCTCGAACAGCTTAAAGCAAACGATGTGCGTATGTGTATTGCTACCGCTACCGCAAGAGAACAGGTTGAAATATGTCTTAAATCAGCAGGAATATCGGATTATTTCGAGTTTCTGGTATGTGCGGGTGAGTATAAAAACGGAAAAATGACGCCCGAAATCTTTATAGACATTATGAAACGTTTCGGGGCTTTGACATCCGAAACCGCAGTTTATGAGGATTCATTATACAGTATAAAAACCGCAAAGCGGATCGGACTTTATGTTATCGGTGTTGAGGATCGCTTTGCAGTCAAACACAGAGATGAAATAATAAAGCTCTGTGATGAATATATTGCGATAGATTAAAAGCAGACAATGATATACCGTTTGAAATCGTATTCAAAAACACAAAGACAACCAGCAGCAATATAACAAATCTTGAAGTTGATAAATATTTCTTTGTTAAATCAGAAGCTAATCATGATGCTGTTGTAAGTGAGGATAACTGCTATGTTGCACAAGATAAAATAACAGTATCTACTGCTGCAGATTTTGTTACTGCACTTACCAATATTGAGTTTGAAGGCACAATTATCTTTGATGCTGACATCACACTCACCAATGCTTGCAGCATCACGAAGGATATGACGATAGACCTTAACAGTCATACTTTAAGCAGCGGCACACTAAAGCAAGGCATCAGCATATCCGCCGACAGCACTACCTGCGCTATTAAAAACGGTACAATAGTTGCTGACGGTTCAAGCGGTGTTATGAACTACTTTATCGATATAGCAAAGGACTTGTGGATATGCAACGATAACTATCGGTGATTATCGAAAAACTATCTATGCCGATTATGAAAATTTGATTTCCGACAACAACTCAAGAACTATCTGCTATATTGCAAACTGCGTAAAGAATAACAGCAATGTTTATAATACATTGATTGACAGCTACAAACAAACAGTTGATGATTTTGCATTAAAATACGAAGCTGAATAGTTTTAAAGGGTAGCACTTTGCTACCCTTTTTATGCAGTTATCATCAGCATATCTTCAGGAGATATATGCGGCTGCAAGGTGCAGTTTATTGCGTGAGAAATAAGCTTTGCCGCACGTGAGATAAGCAGATCAACCTCTTTTGGTGTTATCATCATAAGCGCCGCAGAGTCAACACATTGCTTACCTGTAAGGTCATACACCAAAGTTCCTGCATCAACAACGGTCGGCACACCAACGGATATCACCGGAATTCCAAGCGTACGTTTGCTCAATTCACTTCTTGCATTGCCGACACCTGAACCTGGCACAATACCGGTATCTGAAAGCTGTACCGTACAGCCAAGACGGGAAAGTCGGCGTGAAGCAAGTGCATCTATTGCAATGACACAGGAAGGAGATATCCGATCTATCACCGAATACAGCATTTCGCCAACCTCTATCCCCGTTTGACCGAGTACCCCCGGTGATATCACTGATACACTGCGAAGTTCGCCTAGACCTGTCTTTTCACATAACTCTTTAGAAATATGCCGTGTTGCAAGTATTCCGTCAGCAACCTTAGGACCTAATGCATCGGGCGTTATTGCGGTATTGCCGATACCACAGATAAGCACAGAACCGCTCTTTGGCAGCATCAGCTTTAATTCCTCGCTTATCACTTCTCTTGCCTCTTCGTCCCCCACACTACCGGATAACGGCGAGGTCTGCACAGTAATATAATTTCCGCAAGGACGACCAAGCTCCTTTTCTCCTTTTTCATTGAACACATTTATGCGTGTTATTTTTATGTCCCCATTTTGGAATTCTTCAACTTTGATCCCGTCATTCGGTTTTTTTGCCGCTTCATGATGTTCAATACAAAGGTCGCTGCGAAAATTCATTATAATATCACCTTAAAAGATCGATTTTATCTTATTTTTTGAGAAAAACCATAAAAAATACTTGCAATTTACTTAAAAAGATGTTAATATGTTCTGTGCAGGTTTTCTGACTCACGATGTATTGTGAGAAGTTTTATAAGGAGGTGTCCTGATGCCGAACATTAAGTCAGCTAAAAAGCGTGTAAAGGTTATCGCTGTAAAGACTGCCCGTAACAAGGCTTACAACTCAAGTCTTAAGACTGCTGTTAAGAAGGCAAATGTTGCAATCGAAACTTCAGCTGCTGATAAGAACGAGCAGGTTAAGCTCGCAGTTAAGAAGATCGATATGGCTGCTCAAAAAGGTCTTATGCACAAAAATACTGCTGCAAGAAAGAAATCAGCGCTTGTTAAAAAGCTCAACGCAGCACAGTAAAATAAACAAAAATCTGCCGGCAATTTTAATTGCGTAAGGGCAGATTTTGTTTTTTATATTGACATTTTCCAACATTAATAGTATTATAATTATATAAATTGATGCAAGGAGAATTCTTATGAAAAACAATAAGGTTAATATTATTACATTGATCGCAAGCATACTCGTTATCGCTGCTGCAATCGGTACTGCTGTTTACTTTATTACAAAACATATAAACAAAAAGAAAAACATGGAGTATTTTGAGTACGACTGTATGGACGATTGCTGCGACTGTGATTGCGACTTTGAAGGCGACGAACCCGTTGAGGAAGAAGCGGCCGAATAATTTTTTGCAAATTAAAGAGGAAAGACAGATAACTGTCTTTCCTCTTTTGTTTTTATACTCCCTCAAAATCGAAATCAGGTATATATTCACCGATTGCGCTTGATCTATCCTGCATAAACCCTTGAAATCCGTATTCGCTTGCCGCATCGATAACTTTTTCATATTCAAAGGTAGTCAGCCTTCGGTTTATTTCGGGATGATCCTTTGCATTCCCATTTGGCACATACTGACTCATCAAACTTAATAAAAACTTGTCTGTGCCGTATCTTTCATACAGGATTTCGAGAATCTTCAACGAATCCTTATAGCACGACGGCATAACAAGATGTCGAACGATAACACCGCTTTGCATAATTCCGTCGTCATCGATAACCGGATTACCTGCAATAGCTATCATTTCGTCAAGCGCGGATATTGCTTTTTCAAAATAATCCACTGCCTTGCAGTAGCGGTCGCTTAATTCGCTGCTGTAAAACTTGATATCCGGCATAAATATATCCACTACCTCGCCGAGCGCACGAACGGTACTGACATTTTCATATCCACCGCAGTTATACACTATCGGTATATTAATCTCCGCTTGCTTTGCTGCGGTGATTATCTTGTCCGCATACATAGTACCGGTGACGAGGTTTATATTGTGAGCACCCTTACTTTCAAGCTCGCAGAATATTTCGGCAAGGCGCTGAACTGATACTTCTTTCCCTTTCATTTCGGCACTTATACAGTGATTTTGACAAAAGCAGCACTTCATATTGCACCCGCTGAAAAACACAGTTCCTGAGCCGTTAGTGCCCGAAATACACGGCTCTTCAAATTTATGGAGATATGCCTTTGCAAGATATATCTTATCATCAATTGAGCAAAAACCGACTTTTTGTTTTCGGTCTGTCAAACAGTTTCTAGGACAAAGTCTGCATTCCATAAAGAGCCTCCGTATAAAAAGTCGGGATACTCAAAAAGAGCATCCCGAAAAGAATATAACACATTTTAATACAAAAATCAATCCTGCGGTTTTGTAACGTGCGGACAAACGAGCGCATCCTCACGCAGAGTAGGCTCGCACCATCTTACAGCATTTTTAATAACGGTTTGAATCTCTTTAATGTGGTATGTAGCATGAGACTCGTGTCCCGGTTGGAAGTAGAAAACTTTACCGTTTTCTCTGCGCCAGCAACAACCCGCTCTGAATACTTCGCCACCCTCGTATGAGCCGATAAATATCAATTTGTCCGGCTCAGGAATACCAAATGGCTCGCCATAAGTTTCTTCTTCAGGAAGATAGATATATTCGCCAATGCCTTGGGTAATTGGGTGAGAAGGTGCGATATTCCAAACTCTTTCATAATCGCCATCCTCACGCCAATGTAATGTACAAGATGTTCCCATAAGTGCTTGGAACGGTTTAGCTAAATGAGCAGAGTGCAAGAAAATGATACCCATACCGCTTCTTACAGCGTCTGCTACCATTTTTGTTGCAGAATCCGGCACTTCGCTATGCTTGCAGTGAGCCCACCAAATCATAACGTCGGTATCGTCTAAAAGCTCTTTGGTAATACCTGCGTTCTCGATTAAATTACCATCTTTATCAAATTGGGTAACAGTTTTAACATCAAACTCATCGTTTAAAACGCTTTCAAGATATTTATGAATACCTTGTGGATAATGTCTGATAACGTCTTTTTGCTGCCAGGCGCCATCTTGTATAAATTCATTCCAAACAGTTACTCTAATCATAAATATTCTCCTTAAATATCAGTTTTAACGACTGAATTTTCCTCCGCTGAACGGAATGCCGCTTCCATTACCTTTATAACACGCAGCGCTTCCTCCGGCTTTATCTTCAGCTCTGCACCTTCAATGGCTGCTACAAGCTGACGGTACACTACTTCAAGCGTATCCTCAACATCCATCGGCTCTGTTAACTCTATACGCTCAACTGTGTCAGGATGGCGGGGTGCCATTGTTTTAGTAGGTCCCGCTTTGGTATAGAATATTTCCTCATCCCACTGATTCTGCTTGTCAACCACGCGCACAAGCTCACCGTTGCATTCCCAATCGTCAATCCTGAGCGAGCCGTCAGTACCATAGGCATACCAACGGGGATGTGTGACATAGTTATTGGTTGCAACCTCAATAATGGCGGTAAGTCCATCAGAAAACTCCATTGTAAGATGGAAGTTATCATCGACCTCCTTATAGTCTATACTGAACATCTTACAGTATACACTTGTTACCCTAGACTTGTTCATATACATAAGCTGATCGATAAGATGAACGCCCCAATCAAGCATCATTCCGCCGCCAAGCTCCTTTATTGTACGCCAACCCTTAGGCATACCTCTTGAGCCTTCGACACGGCTCTCTATCAGATATGGCTTACCGATAAATCCGTTTTCTACATTGCGCTTCATCAACACAAAATCCTTGTTTGTACGACGGTTCTGGTCAATTGTAAACACCTTACCGCACTCATTTGCAACCGCCATAACTTCAAGCAACTCATCAGAAGTGACCGTGACCGGCTTTTCGCATATAACATGCTTGCCGTGACGCAATGCATCGATACATATTTCCTTATGCACTTCGTTTGTGGCGGCGCAAAGCACGATGTCTATTTCAGGATCGGACAGCAACGCTTCACGCGAAGGATATGCAACAAGACCTTCCTTCTTTGCAAGCTCCATACGTTCAGAGTTCAGATCGAACACGCCCTTGCAGTCCACTCTTTCTTCAGGATGCTCCGAAACAGATTTATAATGGCCGTATGCCATACCGCCAAAGCCGATAATTCCGAGTTTATATCTCTTCTCCATAATATTTATGCCCACCACATTTCTCCTGCGTTTTGGAAGATAAGCACTTCTTTCAAAAATTCTATTGCTTTTTCGAGCCCCTCATTCGGACTCATAAGTGCATCCTCATGCTCAATACTGATAGCACCGTCATAGCCTGTTGCCTTTAGCATTGAAATAATATCATTCCATACTTCCTTGCCGTGACCGTAGCCGACTGTACGGAATAGCCATGAACGACCGAGTATATCACCGTAGGATTTAGTATCAAGCACACCGTTTATCTGCGTGTTGCGCTCATCTATTCTTGTATCCTTTGCGTGGAAATGGTAAACAGCGCCTTTAAGCTCCTTTATAGCGGCAACGGGGTCAATTCCCTGCCAGAACAGATGCGACGGGTCGAAGTTTGCACCGATGATATCACCAACTGCTTCACGCAAACGCAACAGCGTTTCGGGATTATATACAACAAATCCGGGATGCATTTCAAACGCAATCTTTTTGATGCCGTGCTCTGATGCAAACGCCGCCATCTCTTTCCAATACGGGATGACCTTTTCGTTCCACTGCCAATCTAGAATCTTTGTGAAATCATCCGGCCATGGACAAGTCACCCAATTGGGATAAAGTGAATTTTCACTGTCTCCCGGACAGCCTGAAAAGCCGATGATCGTATCTACACCGAGCATTTCTGCTGCAAGTATAGCATTTTTGAACTCATTATGAAATTTATCTGCAATTTCTTTTTGCGGATGCAACGGATTGCCGTGGCAGGAAATTGCGGATATCTCAAGGCCGTACTTGCGAATAAGCGCTTTATAGGTCTGCGCATTTGCAGGGTTGTTGATGATTTCCTCCGGCTTTAAGTGATTATTTCCGGGAAAACCGCCTGCGCCTATCTCAATACACTGTACACCAAGTGAGTTAAGGTATTTAAGCGCATCCTCAAATTCATACGCATTAAGTACAGGATTCATTACACCAAGCTTCATAGTTTATACCTCCAAGATTTACAGCTGAATCTCTTTGCCGAGCTCAGCGGATTTATACATTGCTTCAAGAATTTTTACTATTTCAACACCTTGCTGAGGAACAAAATCCGGCTCTGCGCCGTTTTTAACAACGTCAATAAAGTGAAGAATATTTTGCATATGTGTGCCGTGTGCATCATTTTTCAGAGTGGGAACGAGGTCAACGATGCTTCCGTTTTCTTCGGTAAATACCTTGAATTTATCGTCTGTTGTGTCTGTTGAAGCGCCAGCCTTTGTGCCACGAAGCTCAACAAAATTCTTTTCACGTTCAATGTTGGATGCCCATGAAAACTCTATCTGCATACAAGCACCGTTGTTAAACCGGATAAAGCCCATAGCAAGATCCTCAACGTCGAACACGCCGTCAGACTTTTTCTCACCGAAATTTGCATGTACTGAATCAGACTCGGCGTTGTTATCAGCAAATTTGCAATAAGTACAGCCGGAAACCGAAACGGGTTTTGGGTTTCCCATAAGCCAGATAGCAAGATCGATCATATGAACACCGAGGTCAATAAGCGGGCCGCCGCCTGACATAGCCTTGGTGGTAAACCAGCCGCCCTTACCAGGAATGCCTCTTCTTCTGCGCCATCCACAGCGTGCAGTGTAGATTTCACCCATCTTGCCGTCCTTTACATATTGCTTGAGCCACTTCGAGTAGTTGTTGTAGCGGTTGTTACGCATTATCATAAGAATCTTGCCTGAGTTCTCAGCAGCATTTTTCATTTTTTCGGCTTCTATTACCGAAACAGCATCGGGCTTTTCGCAAAATACATTAATACCTTTATTCAATGCCGCAACAGCAATGATAGAATGAAGATAGTTTGGTGTGCAGATATCAACTGCATCAAGTCCCTTGATGTTAAGTACATCTTCGTAGTTTTCGTAGCAGCATGACTTATCAACGCCTAATCTTTCTGCAGTTTTCTCTGCTTTTTTCAGTACGGTATCACACAAAGCTACTACCTCGACATCACTGTTATCGAGATATGCGTATATATGTGCTCCATTGAAAATATTACCGCAACCGATAATTGCAACTTTTAATTTGTTTTCGTGCATAAAAAATCGCCTCAAAAAGTTTTATTTTTTTGAATAAAGTATAGCATAATGATTAAATATGTTGTATAATATTTTTGATATAAAGTATCAAATTTTTGTCATTGATAAAGGTTAGGTGAATTATTATGGAAAAAGGCATTTATGAGCCTAAATATCGTCGTAACGGTATAGAATCACCAGTTCATTGCATTTTGATGAATATTAATACACCATTTCTCGATATTGTTTATCATTATCATGAATATATTGAAATTCTGTATGGGCTTAATACAGATGGGTATGTTTATATCAACGATAAATGCCATCGTTTTAAGGACGGAGACCTCGTTATAATCAATTCTGGAGAGAACCATTGTCTTCGTTTTGAAAATGTAGGCAGTACATATATTGTTATTAAGGTTTTGCCCGAACTGATTTATTCTAGTGAGCAGACTGTTTTTGAGATGAAATATCTAATGCCTTTTTTAATCGAAAGTTCGCGTAATAAACGATTTT
>JAFPAK010000132.1 GCA_017390825.1 Clostridia bacterium | reverse complement strand
ATGTATATTCCATACGTCCTTTGATACTTGGAAGGTTTGCAGTATTAAAGCTGTAAGTACGATTATCATTAGATCCTGCATACAGATATACATTCAAACTTTCCTGTGTGGAAGTAGGAATTCTAGTAATGGTTGTGGTCCAAGTGGATGGATCAGTAGTTGCAACATCCATAACGATACTGTTATCAGCAAATGTAAAAGTAGCATTTCCGACACCATTTATCATGACGTTGCCGTTAGTAGAGGTAGTAAGAAGTGTCTCACCTTCTATATATCGTGTGAATTCACCCGATGTAGTTTTGTATACATTTCCAAGTTCTGTGAACTGGGAGATTGAGATGTCCTTAATGGTCCATGGTATTGTTCCGTCCGAACGATAAATGTTTAATGCCTTCACTGACGAAATATCGTTGATCGACAGCGTAAAGTGATCAGTCGTATTTTTTCGGAATATAAAGGAAGGACTTTGACTTTCATTAAACTCATAAATTGCGGACCTTAAATCAAAGTTATAATTCTGCGTATATCCGGCTGTATCTACGTAAACAAGCGAAGCTTCGAAGGCGCCTACATAAGGCATTGAAATTATATCGGTAGAATCCGCTGAAGTTGCGATGTTAAAGAGCAGTCGTGCAGTACTTGCTGTTCGCGTTCTTGCAAACTCTTTTACAACCTGACTGTTCGGGAATCCGCCGGTTGTACCATCTTCACTGACTGTAGTGGCAACACCCTCATCCTGGAAGTTAATATCAATCCAGCCGACTCTGTCTATGATCCAGCTTTTTGCACTTCCATTATTTGGAAGAGTAACGGAAATGGTTTCAATATTCAGCTTGTCAAATGCCTGGCTGGTAGAAGAGCTAGTATCGCAAATAACACGTACGCCCGTTACATTGCCATAGTTCTGTGTCGTATGAATGGTAAAGGATTCTGTATATCCCTGACGGAAACTATCGGATGCAAGCTGCTGGTTGGCAAGTACTACACCGCTGGTACCGTTCTCAAACACCAGCTGGAAGTAGAAGTAGTTGCTGCTTCCTGCATCCAGCACATTCGCTACTTTGACATCTACATTGTATGTATATTTGGTGATGGCCAATCCGAGATTTTTTAAAGTCTCTTCATAGGTCATGGAAGTAGGCGGTGTTGTTATATATTCATCATTATAGGTGATATTTGTATCCGGTTCTTCCATAGTGCCGTCACTGTTAATTTTTGTGAAGTAGAAGGTAGAACCTTCTCTGTTTGGCTGTAAAGCCGTCGGTTTATTGTTAAATGCTACACGATTACCGGTAAAATCACGATCAAATCCATACAGAGTTCTTAGATAAGAAGGGGAACTGTAGCGCTGACTTATAGATTCCGGTTCATAAATGTTAATGTTATTTATCTGAATACCGTGGATTTCACCTGACGGAAGGCTTAAATAAATATAATCAAAGCGTGCAACGTCATCAAGCTCAACGGTAAAATATGCAGCCCCGTTTTTTAGATCACGTTCAGTCTGATATTCATAATCATGATCATAAAGGGTAATTCCTTTCATTTGGTTCTTACCGTTATAATCCATGGCGAGAGAAGATAAGCGTTTGCTTTGAATCTTTTTTTCTTCTCCGCTAGTGGTGGTGTAAGCAAGTGTTACATAGAGATCTTTCGAAATATAAGCACTAAGGGCACTCATATCATTCAAGTTTTGAACAAGGATTTCCACAAGATAAATAT
>JAFPAK010000131.1 GCA_017390825.1 Clostridia bacterium | reverse complement strand
TTTTTTGTACCATAAATTTTTAAAAAAAGAAAGGAGGAGTATTTGTGTATACAAAACATGTGTCTTGTAGTATAGCGAGCATAGGCTTTGTGTAGCCACGCCGCCACAGTGATTAGAAATAATCACTGAGAGGGGCTTTGCCCCTATAACCCCAAATTTTAAGAAAGGAGGAAAATTAAATGACCAAAAGAAACAGAAGCAGTATCATCAACATCCGTGTTACCGATTATGAAAAGCAAAGAATCGTTCACAAGGCAACAAAAGCGGGACTTACCACCTCAGAGTACGTGAGGCAAACGGCGGTCAATAAAGAGATCAAAGAACTGCCTCGTGCCGAGCTTTACGACCTTTGCACCGAAATCAGCCGAACGATTGATGACCCCGATTTTGATACAAACAAAATCAAGGATTTAGTATTTAAGATAAGGAGCGTGATGTAATATCGCAGTAACAAAAATTCATCCGGTCAAAAACAATCTAAAGCATCTTGTGGCCTATGCTTCAAACCCTGAAAAGCTAACCGATAAATCTCTTTACAATGCTCTGCATTATATCGCTAACGAAAAGAAAATTCAAAGCGATGATGTGGAGCATTTATTATTTGCAAAGGGTATTGGCTGCGAGGCTCAAACGGCATATTCAGATATGCTGCGTGTTCAAAAGCATTTTGGCAAACGAGACGGCAATGTGGCTTACCACGCAATTCAAAGCTTTAAGCCCGGCGAAATAACGCCAAAGGAATGCCACGAAATCGGAGTGGAAATAGCAAGGAAACTTTGGGGAGACAGGTATCAAGTGTTGGTTACCACCCATTTGGATACCCGCCATCTTCATAATCATTTTGTTATTAACTCGGTATCTCCTGTAAACGGTAAGAAGTTCAATGATGATCTATCGGTGTATTTCGAGTTTCGCCGTGTATCCGATGAAATGTGTAAAGAACGGAATTTGAGCGTTATTGAAAACCCAAAGGGCAAAACACCACGTAAGCTTTACTTTGCTGAACAGAATGGTGAGCCTACTAAGTTTAACCTTATGAGAGCCGCCATCGACAATGCCCTTGAAAACACTTCAACACCTCAGGATTTTACTAGACTTTTATTGCATTACGGTTACGTGTTTTCATACACCGAAGGTCACAAGTACGCAACCATTCGCTTAAAAAATTCTCAAAAGTCGGTGCGTACAAACCGACTCGGAGAAAGGTATGAAATCCAAAACATCATTGAACAGCTAAATTACAACTACTACAAATACGGCAGTAAATATCTTGAAAATGGCTTGAGCGGTGCGTTTAGGTATTCTTCGTCTCCAAAGCACTATAGGTACAAAGGAAAACACTCGGATATGAAATATATCAGCGGTTGGAAAGCAACCATTTTTATTTTCTTGTTTTTACTCGGCTACCGACCACAGGATAAAGAGCACCCGAGATATGCCTATTCACCCGAAATGCGAGAAGCGATGCGAAGGCTTGACCGGTATATCAAAATGAGCAACCTGATTTGCAAATACAATTTTAAAACAGACAGAGATATTAACAACTTTATAGACAACGCAAAAGAAAAACTACAAAAACTGGAGCACCAACGACAGAAAATATATGACCTTTTAAGACGGTGCAAAGACCCAAATAAAATAGACGAATTAAAGGCTTTGCGCGATAAGCTTACTTTTGAAATCACCAGCATCCGAAAAGAAATTAAAGTAGGATGCGAAATTATAGAGCGCAGCACAACAATCCACGAGCTAATCAAAAAGGAAAAAGCACAACGATTAGCCCAAAACAATCTAATGAAAAAATATAGAAATAAGGAGAAAAGAGTAAATGAACAAACAAAATAATATTAAGAATTTGAAAATCGAGAACCTAAAGGAATTTGAAGGTCATCCCTACAAGGTGACCGACAACGAAGAAATGGAAGCGTTGGCATTAAGCATTAAGGAAAACGGAATATTAAGTCCCGTTGTGGTGCGACCGATTGAGGACACCGGTGATTACGAAATCATCTCGGGACACAGAAGAATATTTGCAGCGAAAAAGGCAGGACTTACCGAAGTTCCTGCCTTAATTTATGCCATCAGTCACGAGGAGGCCATCATTGCTTTGGTGGATAGCAATCTCCACAGAGAGCATATCCTACCGAGTGAAAAAGCGTTTGCGTACAAAATGAAAATGGATGCGCTATCCCATCAAGGAAAACGTACCGATTTAACTTCCGACCATGTTGGTCTAAAGTTGTCTGCCGAGCAAGTATCTAATGAGGACAGTGCCACCCAAGTAAAAAGATTTATCCGCCTAACCAACCTCATAAAACCGCTGCTCGATATGGTTGATGAGGGCAAGATAGCGTTCACCCCTGCGGTGGAGCTTTCCTTCTTAAACGATACCGAGCAAGCCGACTTGGTTGAGGTAATTGAGGTTTGCGATGCTACTCCTAATTTATCCCAAGCACAGCGGTTAAAGAAGATTAGCCAAGGCGATGGTCTTATCCCTGAAGAGATAGCCGAAATATTAAACGAGCAAAAGGCCAACCAAAAAGAACGCATTAAAATCCCCACCGAAAAACTACGAAAATATTTCCCCAAGCGCTATACGGCGGCGGATATGGAAAAGGAAATCTTTGCGATGCTTGAAAAGCGTTACAGAGAAAAACAGCAGGATGCGAGGTGATAAATATGGGATTGATTGTAGGTCTCGGCGGAGAGCAAAAGTATAAAATCGGCAAAGTCAACTATGTAGTAACCTCATCCTTTTTGCCGCCGAAAGAGAAGATTGGCCTTAAAGACCGATTAGCAAGAGTTGTTACAAGCGATTTCACAGATTGGACAGATGCGCCAACAACATATAATATGAATACGGAATATATGTGCTCGACTGTCGGAAAGGAGGACTAATGCAGTCGAATGAAAAATTAGGGATTACCGCTCTTTACTGTCGCGTCTC
>JAFPAK010000130.1 GCA_017390825.1 Clostridia bacterium | reverse complement strand
AAGGAGCATCCTATCATCACCTTCGATACTCTTTATAAGGACAGTGAATGGAAGATCGTGGCTTGTATGCTCACAAATGCTTTCTCAAATCAAGATAACGGTCAGGTATTTGCGTACAACACTCCCGAATTTTCAGACGATACCGCATTCCTCACATGGGTGGAGGAATGTAAACTCCGCAGCATCATTGATACAAATGTTGATGTTGTTGCAGATGATACGGTGCTGACATTGCAGACCTGCGCTTACGATTTTACCGAGGCAAGAATGGTTATCGTTGCGCGCCGTGTGCGTGACGGTGAAAGTGCTGAAGTAGATGTTGAATCAGCAACTGTAAACAGCGATTGTAAATATCCGCAGGCTTGGTACGATAAATACGGCGCATACAACCCGTATGCCGACGGATACACGCTTCCTGAGATCACAGCGGCTAACGGCAGTGTTATTGTAACTGAGGCGGTAGTTGTTCCCACATCCACCCACGCAAGAACTTTACCAAACACGGTGTTCGAGGATGACGATGATGTCAATAATGCAAACAACTACCAACCCAACAATAATCAGAATAATAACAAGACTAATGCGGCAGCTAAACCTAACATAACGCAGAATAAAACGCAGGCGGCAACCAAAGCGCCGACTAAGGCAACAAGCGGAAATCTGTCAAGCAACAATGCGAACACAACCACTAAAGCGCCTAATACAGATCTGACGACTGTGGCACCTTCGGAGCCTGCGGCTAATGTAACTGTGGCGCCTCCGAGCGATAGTGCGAAACCACCAATAGTTACAGACCAAGTCCAACCGCCGGTTACCGACGAAATCGATCCCCCTAGTACCGAAGCGCCTGTGACGGACGCTGAAACCGAGCAGTCAGATGCTGAATAAGCCTACAAAAATAAATCTGCTTGTCTGTGAAAATCTGCACGGCAAGCAGATTTATCTTTTTTTAAAAAAGCATTATAAGCATTGCACATTCCGTCTGATATGCCCCGATGATATCAGAAATATGACGGCAAAACACGATGGTGTAACCGTGATAGTCGGCGGAATCAGCAACGGCGAGTGCGTGTATAAGGGCGATATGCTCACGCTTGCGGTATTTGAGAAATTCGGGTTTTATGCCGAAGTTCACGACCGTGATGTATTATTTATAAATCTACCCAAAAGTGATGCTGATTACCAAAACCTCCTGCGTGTTATAGATTATGTAATTTTCAGCATCGGCGGTCAAGTGTCAAAAAGACGGCAGATTAATTGGTATTTGCTTATTGTAATAGCAGCGGTTATTGCTGTTATTTTTGCTGTGCCTGAAAACCTTTGTGAGGTAAAGTACGGCAGTCATCGCACTCTGTTTTTGAATGTGGCACAATATGATAATATAAGTGTTATAAAAAATCCGTGTTTTGGGAAAACATTGTATGATAAAATTGAGTTTGCCGAAACAGAATATCAATTTTGGGCACGGATAGATAAAAGTGAGTATGATTTTTATCCATTTAAAAGCAGGATTGAACATATTAATAACACGATAATCAAAAACGCAACAATAAAAACAGCTTTTTCTGCAGATGAAAATGATAAAATTCTTGTAATTCTCTCTGACAACAGCATAACAGTCTATAAATCATCCGAATGAGTGCCCTGCTTCAGTCAATCAATCAATTGATTAATTGACTGAACTTTTCAAATGTCTTATAGCTGAAACAGCAGATTAATATCCCGTTCACCCACATCTGATGAGGGAAGCCTACCGGCTATCTATTTTCCGCAATAACGAAGGAATTTTGATTATATAAAAGAACCCCGACTGTAATTATACAGTCGGGGTTCAAATTTATAATGTAATAAATTATTCTTCATCCAGCGGCTTATCGGCTGCTTCCATTACTTCTTCAATGGCTGCCTCCAATCCGCTTTCAGTGCTTTCTGCCTTTTCTGCTTCTTCAGGCTGTTCTTCCTCTTTAGCGGCGGTCTCAACGGTTATGATTCGCTCGCCTTCCTTGACTTTCATTACTCTTACACCCTTTGCAGGACGGGCAAATACACTTACCGAATCTACAGGTACACGAATAACGACACCATCAGACGATATCATCATCATATCCTCATCACCGTCTACCATGCAGATCTGTGCAACGTCACCGTACTTTTCAACACGGTAGTTGATAACACCCTTACCGCCACGGGACTGACCTCTGTAATCATCCGGATCTGACCGTCTGCCATATCCGGTCTCGGTAATAGTAAGCAAAGTTGCACCCTCACGCACGATTGCCATACCGATGACCTCGTCGCCCTCACGCAGCGATATAGCACGCACGCCCCTTGCAGTTCTGCCGAGCGGTCGTGCATCCTTTTCATTGAAGCGGATAGCGTAGCCCTTCTTGGTCGCAACGATAAGATCATCATTACCGCTCGTCATTCTTACCCAACGAAGTTCATCACCCTCGTCAAGATTAACAGCGTTAAGACCACCCTTGCGGTTAGTCTTATAAACTGCAAGCTCGCTACGCTTGATAACACCGTTTTTGGTGCCCATTACGATATATTTATCTTCATCATCGGCGGTGACTTTAAGCATTGTAGTAATCTTTTCGCCTGCCTCAAGCGGTAAAAGATTGATAATATTCAGACCCTTTGAAGTACGGGAGCCCTCAGGCACTATATACGCCTTCTGGCGGTAAACTCTGCCGAAATTAGAGAAGTACATTATATTATCGTGAGTTGAGCAGACAAACATATGCTCTGCATAGTCCTCCTCACGGGTGGTCATACCAATGATACCTCTGCCGCCTCTGCGCTGTGCATGGTATGTATCTACCGGCAGGCGCTTAATATAACCCATCTTTGTAAGCGTGAGAACGCACTCCTCCTCGGGGATAAGATCCTCGATATCAACTTCGCCCTCAACAGCGGTGATCTCCGTTCTGCGTTCATCAGCATACTTATCACGAAGCTTGAGCGCTTCTTCCTTAACTGTTTGAAGAATTCTATGCTCGTTTGCAAGCAAATCTTCGAAATCGGCGATCTTCAAACGCAATGCGCCGAGCTCATCCTCTATCTTCTGTCTTTCAAGACCGGTAAGACGTCCAAGCGGCATTTCAACGATCTTCTGCGCCTGAATATCGTCAAGCGGGAATCGCTCTGTTAAATTTACCTTTGCCTCGGCAACGGTTTTTGACGCACGGATAACCTTGATCACTTCGTCGATAAAATCAAGTGCTATCTTGTAGCCCTCAAGGATATGCTCTCTCTCTCTTGCTTTTTTGAGGTCAAATATAGTTCTTCTGCGGATGACCTCCTCCTGATACTTGATATACTCGGAAAGCATCTGCTTAAGATTGAGCACCTTCGGCACACCGTTTACAAGCGCAAGCATAATAACACCGAAGGTAGTCTGAAGTTGAGTATATGAATAAAGCTGATTCAACACAACTGTAGGATTTACATCCTTTTTAAGTTCAACAACTATTTTCATACCCTCACGGTTAGAATAGTCTACAACATCGTCGATACCCTCGATACGCTTTGAATCGGCAAGGTCTGCGATAGATTTAACGAGCGCAGTCTTATTTACCTGATATGGTATTTCCGTGATAACAATGCGGAATTTATTTGACTTTATCTCTTCGATCTCGGCTCTGCCTCTTACACAAAGTTTGCCTCGTCCGGTGGAATATGCAGCACGGATACCCGATTTACCCATGATTATACCTGCAGTTGGAAAATCAGGGCCGGGCATTATCTCATTAAGCTCGTCAAATGTGATATCGGGGTTGTCGATATATGCTGCCATGCAGTCGATGACCTCGGCAATATTGTGTGGCGGAATATTTGTTGCCATACCTACCGCAATACCCTGTGAGCCGTTGATAAGAAGCGACGGAACTCTTGACGGAAGAGTTACCGGCTCTTGAAGACGGTCATCGTAGTTAGGCATATAATCAACGGTATCCTTGTCGATATCGGCAAGCATATCAACCGCCATTTTGCTCATTTTTGCCTCAGTATAACGGTATGCAGCCGGCGGGTCACCGTCGACCGAACCGAAGTTACCGTTGCCGTCGACCATCATATAACGCAACGAGAAATCCTGCGCCATACGAACAAGTGCATCATAAACTGAGCTGTCACCGTGGGGATGATATGAACCGAGCACCGCACCGACAATATCCGCACACTTACGGTATGCTCCCTCAGGATTAAGTCCTCGCTCATACATTGTGTAAAGTATTCTTCTGTGTACCGGCTTGAGTCCGTCACGCACATCAGGCAGCGCACGGCTTACGATTACCGACATTGAATAGGTCAAAAATGACCTTTCCATTTCGTCAATAATTTCAACCGGAATTATTTTTTCTTCAAAGCTCAAAATTTTTCACCTTTACTTCTCTACAATTTCGATTATTCTCTCGGCAAAGCTGCCGTCAACTTTTGGAAAAACAAAAATCTTATTGTTATTCTGCATAAGACAGATCAATTTTTCATCTGCCTTTACTTTCACTGTGGTTTCCTTATCGATACGGGTAGTAACTCCGCTTGATACTACGGTATATTCAATATGCTCATCGGCGATTTCGGCGTGTATCTCCTCGTTTGTAAAAGCGCCTTCGATCGTTTCCTTTTCAAACCGCCGATAACCGAAAAACATTACAAGTACCATAAGTATCAGCATTATCCATATGATATAGCGCGGCTCTGAGTTGTATATAAGCATACTTGCAACATCTAAACCCACAAACAGCGCTACTGCTGCAGCAACCAGTGCCATTTTAAGCTTGTACGGCTTTAAAACACGGCAGATATACAGCGCAGACCTGACTTCATCACGATCCAGCGTAAAATTTATGCTGCTCATATATCAAGCTCGCCTACATACTGGGCATTCGTCTCAATAAATTCCTTACGCGGCTCGACCTCATCACCCATAAGCACCGAAAATACCTTATCTGCCTTTTCGGCATCTACCATATTTACTTTGAGCATGGTTCTGAAAGCAGGATCCATAGTAGTTTCCCAAAGAAGCTCTGCATTCATTTCACCAAGACCCTTAAATCGCTGAATAGTTGCGTTGCCGCCCATTTCAGCATTATAACGATCTCGCTCTGCTTCATCAAAAGCATACTTTTTCTGCTTACCCTTGCGTACCTCAAAAAGAGGAGGCTGTGCAATATAAACATGTCCTGTTTCGATAAGCTGCGGCATATAACGGAAGAAGAAGGTAAGCAAAAGTGTACGGATATGCATACCGTCGACATCCGCATCCGCCATGATTATAACCTTATCATAACGGAGCTTTTCAATATTAAATGTGTCACCGATGCCAGTTCCAAGAGCGATAACTACCGGTGTGAGCTTATCATTACCGTAAACCTTATCAATTCTTGCTTTTTCAACATTCAGCATCTTACCCCAAAGCGGTAGAATCGCCTGATAATTACTATCTCTGCCAGCCTTTGCAGAACCGCCTGCCGAGTCACCCTCGACGATATAAAGCTCAGTTCGTGTTGCATCACGGGAGATGCAATCAGCCAGCTTGTCCGGCATTCTTGTTTTACCGATGCCGCTGTTTTTAGCACGCTCCATCTCACGTGCTTTCTGTGCTTTTTCACGGGCATTTGAAGCAGCAATGATCTTTGAAATTATCTGCTTTGCAATGCTAGGATTGTTTTCAAGATAGTCACCGAGCACAGTATTCATTGCACCGTTTACAAGTGTTCCTATATATGTGTTACCGAGTTTTGCTTTGGTCTGACCCTCAAACTGTGCATCGGTCAGCTTTACGCTGATAACTGCGATAAGACCCTCTTGAACATCGTCACCCTTGAAATTTGAATCATTGTCCTTGAGCATCTTGAACTGACGAGCATAGTTATTTATAACTCTTGTGAGTGAAGTTTTAAATGCAGATTCGTGAGTACCGCCGTCAACAGTATGAATATTGTTGGCAAAGCTGATGATATTTGTATCATAACCTGTGTTGTACTGAAGTGCGATCTCAACCATTGCGTCGCCCTTTCTTTGAGCAACATATATGACCTCGTCGTGAAGCGGTGTGCTGCGCTTCTTTTCAAGTATAAATTCACAATAGCTCTTGATACCGCCCTCAAAATGCAGAGTATCCTTTCTTGCATTGCCGTTATCATCCTTTTCAGGCTCATCACGCAGATCCGAAAGTGTTATCTTGATACCTGCATTAAGAAATGCCTGCTCACGAAGTCTTGTAAGAAGCGTGGTATAATCGTAAACTGTTGTATCGGTAAATATTTCGGGATCGGGCTTAAAGGTAACTGTAGTACCGGTTTCCTCACATTCTCCGATAACCTTCAGATCACCTACCGGCGCACCGTATTCAAATCGTTGCTGATGGATCTTACCTTCTTTTCTTACCTCAACCTCAAGCCATGTGGAAAGAGCGTTAACGACCGATGAACCAACACCGTGAAGACCGCCGGAAACCTTATAACCTGAGCCGCCGAATTTACCGCCTGCATGAAGCACGGTAAATACAACTGTAACAGCCGGAAGTCCCATTTTTTCCTGAATATCAACGGGTATTCCTCGTCCGTTATCACGAACACGGATAATATTACCCTCAAGAATATCTACTTCAATATGGGTACAGTAGCCTGCAAGTGCCTCGTCGATCGAGTTATCAACGATCTCATATACAAGGTGGTGCAAGCCTCTCTCACCGGTCGAACCGATATACATACCCGGTCTTTTTCTTACCGCTTCAAGTCCTTCAAGTACTTGAATGGCGCTGGCGTCATATTCCTGTTCCACCTGCGTGTCAAGTATGTTTTCGTTATTTTCCAAAATCAATAATCTCCTTTCGGCAAAAAGCTTTTTGCCCTTTTTTCAAGAGTTGCAGAGGATATCTGCGATATATAAACCGTCTCCTTGTTATCCTTGCTGCAAACAACAAAGGATTTCGGTAACTCATAGCTTACATAAGTAAGTCTGCCGCTTTTTTCGCTGTTATTAAGATAGTTGCGGGAAGCCTTTGATACAGTCGTTGTGTCGATATCAAAAACACCGATTATATCTTCGTTTTTTACCACAACATCTCCGCCGAGATATAAATACATAGCTAGTCCTCACTCAATACACCTGCGTGCATTCTGAATTTTCCGCCGTGCTCCATATATTTAACGGTATCGGGCTCACAGCAGGTGATAAATACCTGCCATCCTCTTATATGATTCAATATGTAATCCTGCCGTACTCTGTCAAGCTCGCTCATAACATCATCAAGTATCGCTATAGGCTGCTCTCCTGTATATTTTTTAAGCAGCTCCGCTTCACTGAGTTTAAGTGCAAGCACACAAGATCGCTTTTGACCCTGTGAACCGTATATTTTTGCAGAAAGACCGTTTATTGAAAAATCAATATCATCTCTGTGCGGACCAACTCCCGTTGTAGAAGTTTTGGTATCCTCCGCACGGTTAAGACGCAATGCATCAAGCAGTTCCTCATAGCTACCCTCACCGCAGCCGCATTTATATTCAATACCGATATCCTCGGTATCTCCGGAAATGCCCCTGTAAATATCAGGCGCATAACTCATCAGCGCTTCGATATACTTTTTTCGCTGCGATATTATATAAGCGCCTGCTGTGGCAATACGATCCTCAAATGCTTCTAAAACACCCGTAAGCTCCGAATGAAACAGTGCATCATATAAAATATTATTACGCTGCAGTACTGCTTTGTTATATGCTGAAAGCATTTTTTCATATTTCGGGCGAAGTGAGCTTATTGCATTATCAATAAATTTTCTTCTCTGTGACGGACCTTCCTTAATAAGATCCATATCAGCTGGAGAAAACAAAATTGCAGGAAAGCACTCCGAAATCGCCGCAGAATTTTTCTGCTCAATACCGTTTAGACGGGTATTACGCTTATTTTCAATGATTATTTCGGCATCCTGATATCTGCCCTGTGAGTAAAATTCAAGCTTTAATTCCGCTTTTAAATTTTCTGTTTCCTCATGAATTTTCACAAGCTGACTGTCCTTTGCGCTACGGAAGCTTTTTTTCCCGCAAAACAGCCATATTGCCTCTATAAGATTTGTCTTTCCTTGAGCATTATTACCGTATATCACATTTATTTCCTTGTGAGGAATAAATATGCCCTTTTCAAGGTTACGGTAATTTTCATACTCTAATTTTTTTATAAACATATCAGTTTACTTCAATAATTTCCGAAAATGCTGAAACCTTGTCACCGGGGCGTATTTTTTTACCTCTTTGGGTACATACCTCGCCGTTGACCTTGACATCTCCGTTTTGAATTATTATTTTTGCCTGACCGCCGGTCATTGCAATGCCGGATAATTTTAAGAGCGAATCAAGCTTTATAAATTCGGTATCTATTCTTATATTCATATTATTGCTCCGCTGCAAGTCTTATAGGAAGAATAAGGAAAAGAAAATCATCACCCTCAAGCGGTTTTATAATAATCGGTGCTGTTGGATTTGAACTTATTTCTATTCTTACTTTGTCACAGCCCGAAGCACGCAATGCATCGGTAAAATATCTGTTATCAAAATTTATTTCAACGGGATTTCCATTGATCTCACAATCAACAAAATCACTTGCTTTACCAAGCGCAGTTGAACAGCGGATAAAAGCTCTACCTTCATCAAAGGTACAACGTACTGCTGATTTTAATTTTTCAGAAATGAAAAGTCCCATTCTTTCAACGGATCTAATCATATCACTACATGAGCATATTACTGTTGTGCTGCAATCCTTATGAATAACTGAATTATAATCAAGAAACTCACCGTCGATAAGGCGTGATATTAACAGATAATTACCAACCTTAAAAGAAATGTGGCGTTCATCTGCAAATATTTCAACATTTTCATCCTCTTCACCTATGAGCTTCAATATCTCATTAAGTGTTTTTGACGGAATAATGAAATTTTCGTTGATATCAGTTATTATCTGTTCGTTGCGGAGTGCAAGACGGTGACCGTCTACCGCTACAAGACGGATAGAATCATTCCTGACCTCAAAAAGAATTCCGGTATAAACAGGCTTTGTTCCTTCAACACTTGAAACAGAGAAAATAGTCTGCGAAACCATACTTCTTAATACTTCACTTGAAATAGTAAAGTTTATCTTATCTTCAAAGCTCGGAAGTTCAGGATATTCAACAGCTTCTATACCCATTATTGAAAATTCCGACTGACCTGCAATTATATTTATTGCAAGATTGTCATCAACAGCAACACTTATAATATCAGCGTCTGCCTTTCTTATGATATCACCGAAAAGCTTTGCACCTACAACTACACTGCCTTCCTCGGTTACATTTGCTTCAACAGTAGTTTTGATAGCAATTTCAAGATCGTAGCCCGTAAGCAGTATACTGTCACCGTCAGTACTTATAAGGATACCTTCAAGCGCTGATAAGGAGGATTTTGAAGATACTGCACGCTGAACATTTACAACTGCATCGCGAAGTGCATTTGTATTAATGCTAAATTTCATAAGCCAAAACTCCTTTTATGGAAAATATATATTATTGACCGAAAAACTATAAAATATTCACGGATCAAAACAAAATAAATCATTATATAATTATATTCGTAACAGTAATCCATGTTGAAAATGTGGAAAAGCTTTTTAAATCGTTTTAAATAAAGCTGTAAAGCTACATTTTCGTATGTTGATTTTTAATTGACGGATAGTTGAAAATTACAAGCTGATTTTTGTTTTCAACAACCTTAACTTTACGCTAATGTTGAATGTTATAATTCTTATGGAAAAACCTTAAAATTGTGGAAAAGTATATGGAAAGTGTGTAAAATTGCCGATAAAATAAGGGTTTTTAAGGTGTGGAAAACTTATTTTCGGTCGATTTTTATCGATTTTCAAGATTTTGGATGATATCCTTTATCCTATTTTTTTCCTTGGGATTTTTCTTAATAAGCTGCTCTACCTGACGGTAAGAATAAATAACCGTGGTATAATCTCTGCCGCTGAATTCCTTACCTATTTTCTGATAGGTCATCTTGGTTATCTCACGAACTATATAGATAGCTATCTGGCGTGCATTTGAAACCTCACGGTCATGCTTTGCACTCATAATGTCATCATAAGAAACATTATAAACTCTTGAAACCTCTTCAATTATCTTTTTAACGGTAACTGGTTCGGGCTGATTATCATTTCTTATATCACGGATAGCAATCTGCGCTGAAGAGAGTGAAATACTTTCATTAATGAGTGAAAAAGCCTGAAGTTTTTTTACAACTCCCTCAAGCTGACGGATGTTGCTCTTTATCTGATCAGCGATAAAGAAAACTATTTCGTCGGGAAGGTCAATGTTGATGAGCTGTGCTTTTCTTCTTATAATAGCAACTCTTGTTTCAAATTCGGGAGGTTGAATATCAGCAATAAGACCCTGCTCGAAACGACTCAGATATCTCTCTTTAAGTGATGCAATATCTCTCGGCATACGGTCACTGGTTACGATTATCTGCTTGTTATTTGCAAAAAGTGTATTAAAGGTGTTGAAGAATTCAACTTCTGTTGATTCCTTACCGGAAATAAATTGAATATCGTCAACAAGTAAATAATCTGCATTTCTGTATTTTTCACGGAACTGATTGATAGTTCCGTTATTAAGTGAATAGATAAACTCATTTACAAAAGCCTCACAGCTTAACGAAATAACCACTCTGTCAGGGAATTTTTCATTGATCCGTGAACGGATAGCGTTAAGCAAATGTGTTTTGCCTAATCCCGGATTACCATATATGTAAAGAGGATTGTAGATTATTTCAGGTGTTTCCGCAACAGCAAGTGCTGCTGCGTGTGCAAAACGGTTTGAAGATCCTACAATAAAGGTTTCAAAGGTGTATTCATAATGCGGAGCTTTGATAGGCATCTGCGGTGCAACAAACGCTTCATCAGCAGTAATTATTTTAACATTCACATGGAATTTCATTACATCAAGAAAAGCCTCTTTAAGCAGATCCTCATAATTCTCAATAATTATTTTTTTATGAAATTCCGATTTGATGCGGAGTGTTGCTTCATTTCCTGTTATATCAACAAGTTCAAGCCCTGCAAGCCAGGTATCATAGGTAACAATATTTATCCTGTCTTTTAAATATTCTGTAATGGCTTGCCACACTTCTTTTAACGAATTCATTTTT
>JAFPAK010000129.1 GCA_017390825.1 Clostridia bacterium | reverse complement strand
CTTGTGGTATAGAAGAACGGGAGCATTGCAAAAGCTACTGACAACACCGGTAAAAGGAATACGTTGTCAATTACAATCGACAATATCATACCTCCCGCAAAACCAACAAGAGAAAGGAAGCAAGCAATAGAAAACTGCTTGGATTTGCCCGTAACAGCAAGAGCCGTCTTCATTTTGATTAGGTTCTTATAAATGCCGTGCTTTTTCTTGTTGCCACGAATAGCACGCACCTTATCTCTAAGGCTGTCTTTGGGCGTAATGATTGCAATTAGATCATCCGTTACGTTTTCGGGGGTAAAGTTCATCAACAGAGCAATACCCACAATTAAGAGTACGGATGAAATTATAGGAAAGAACAATCATAATCAGCTCCTTTCGCCAAAAATTTATTCAGCGTGCTTTGAGGCACACCAAACTGCAATAGCTTTTGCTTGAGATGGTCGCTCATAATCTCAGGTTGTTCGAAGTAGCCATCAATTACGAACTTATCGTTCTTAACCTCGTTTTTAGTGATGTTATAACGGAATAGCGTTCTATACTGTCTTTCTCCGTGAGAGTCAATTACACACTCAGAGATATCCATTATCTTTCGGGAATTATCTTCCAACTTATGGGCATAGACCACAATAGGAAAAGCCTGACCCGCCTGCATAAGAGAGGTGTTAAAGTTAATGGGAAATCTCTTTTGACAAAGCAGTGCTAAACGCATATGAGCAGCATCGGCCGCCGAAGCGTGAACAGTCGAAACTACCGTGTGTCCGGTAAGCGATGCTTCAACTGCTGAATAAGCTTCAGTATCACGCATTTCGCCTACAACAACGATATCCGGATTAAATCGAAGTGAAGCCACAACCAAATCTTCTTGGGTAATATCATAGGCTTCATTATCCGATGGACGCGAAAGTGTATGGACTACATTATTTACAACTTTTCCATCCTTTGTGCGAACCAAGGACAACTCACGAGAACCAGATTCGATGGTAAATATACGCTTATTGTCGGGAATTGAAGTTAGCAAGGCGTTAAGCAAGGTGGTTTTACCCGAAGAAGTTGCACCTGCTACGACGAAAGAAATGCCGTATCTTAAACACATACAAAGGAAGTCTATCATCTTTTGTGTTGCGTTACCGCCTGCAACCAACTGTTCACGATTAACACGTGAAGGATGCAAAAGACGGATAGATACGCTGATACCTCTATCATCATCAACAAGTGGTTCTTTGAGTGCGGTTATACGGGTGTTTCCCGGCAAATGACCTTGCGACATTGGTGTTGCATTATCAATAATCATACCACTGTGGTGTAAGAGTCTTTTTACAATATCTACGGCATGCGTTGGATTATAAAAATGCTCAGTAGCTTTCTCAATATGACCATCTGTATAAGTGATGGCAATATCGTCCCAACCATTGACATTGATTTCCTCAATTTCATCTTTGCCAAGATATTTTGTAAGAACAGAATACTCTGCCATTTCACAGTACAACTTATCTGCAAGCTCATTTGTTGTCATACCTTCAACCGCATATCCGTTATCTCTCAAATACTTTTCAATATAAGGTTTCAACTGACCAAACTTTCTGCTATCCGAAAGAGAAGCTGCATAGTTAGTAGAGATATATTCCTGAACTTTACTCAAAAGCGGTACAAAGGCTATTTTATTCGCCATTAAATCACCGCCCTTGCAAGATTAGAAATAACCTCCCTATACTTTCTATCTGTAAGTCTTTCGGAAAGGGTGCCTGTAATTGTCTGCTGCTTAAGCGCATGACTGTAAGGCAATACATACTCGATTTTCTTGAAATGTGATTTCACTTCTTCAATGGGTAAGAATAAATCGTTATCCATAATGTTCATCACATATTCAGATTTATCAGCACAACCCAAAAAAGCATCACCATTAGAACCGTAGTATGTCATACACTTTAAATCAGGAGTTACTGCAAGGATAACTTTGTCAGCCTCACGAATAGCGATAGAAGAAATCAGATCATCGTTATCACTTACGCAGTCGATGACAATATACTCAGCAATATCGCTCATACAACGGAAAAGATCTAACACCTTATCTTCGGTGGGTCTTGGATAAGTGTATTTGTTTTCACCGGCTTTAAAACCAAGAAAACCAAAATTCATCATCGTTTTTACAGTTACGATTTGTTTCATAACGTCTTCACGATAAATGTCGGTCTTATCAAGTGTTTTTCCGATGGAATACAAATCGCTCGCCTTACAATGAGGAAAGATATATCCCATAATCGGCACATTCAAGTCAACCGAAAGAAAAAGCACAGATGTTTTATTTGTGAAATAAAGCTCCTGAGCAAGTTTTAAGCCGAGTGTCGTTTTACCACTTTCAGGCGAACCACATACTGCAATTAACTTACTCATTTACATTACCTCCAAAGAATTTGTCTTGTTTTTCAAGGAACTTATTAGCGGTTGCTTTATCGCCACGATAAACCAATGCAGCCTGCATATCCGCATTTCCTTCATACTGTGCTAAGAGTTTTGCCTGTTTCTCGTTTACAAGAACAGTAATTGTGCTCGGCAATTCATAACTACCATCTTCGTTCTTAACAATAGAATCTTTATCGATACCGCCAGAGGTGGTAGTGGTAATTACCTTTACATATTTAAGTTCTGCGGGAATCATAGATTCGGTTGCATTTTTAGGTGTTACGATAATGCTGATAACATCGCCATTCTGAAGTTTTGCAGAAAGGCCAGCAGCGAAAGTATCAATCGTTACGCTTACCGCCATCTTAC
Organism: Clostridia bacterium; assembly: GCA_017390825.1. Next base: position 1,642 of record JAFPAK010000129.1, on the reverse strand, counting down.
TACCGTTAAGAGATGCGAATACATCATCAGCGGTATTAGCTTCACCAGACACTTTTGCTTTAGTGAAATAGTCACCGGCAAAAAGATTGGATGAAGCAAATTTACCTACAACTTCGTTTTTCTTTACAATAACGCCGTTAGGCATAGTGTCGGTTTTAACCTTAACTTCTTCGATATCGGCTTCCGTGATGGGAGAACCTTGCTTGATATCTTTCGCAAGTCTGACAACCGACGTAGTATCGCTCGTGAGGTTATTAACCACAGGAGCAATGACAAAGGTAATTGCAACAGCAATTGTGATGGTATATAACTTTATCACAAGAAAGATTTTTTTGGAAAAGAAATAATTGTTGTATTATGAGTGGAAGAGGATAAGAACGTGTCAATTGTGCAAAATGTCAGAAAGACCATTAATTATGGAAAAAAGAATGGATATAAAGAGGCTTTGTGTGCGGCCTGGGAGCGCGTAACGGCAAGGTATTATGCTGACTATCGTTATATAATGCCGGATGAAGATGAATTGACAAGGCAAAGGGCAGATAAAAATGTAAAAGGAATTAAGTTGTCTATCGCAGTACCGGCATTTGAAACAAAGCCGGAGTATATGCGTGCGTTGATTGATTGTTGTTTGGGACAATCCTATGAAGAATGGGAATTAATTATTGCAGATGGAAGTGAAACAGATCTTGTCGAACAGATAGTGGTGGAGTATCAGGATGCAAGGATTCGCTATATTCGCTTGGAAGAAAATGAAGGAATTGCGGATAATACCAATCGAGCATTATCCTATGCAACCGGAGAGTATTGTGGCTTGTTGGATCATGACGATTTGCTGACGCATGATGCATTTTATTATATGGCAAAGACCATATTAGAGTGCAAACAAAAAGGAAGCTCTCCTATTATGGTATATTCAGATGAAGATAAGTGTGATTCGGAAGGAAAGAACTTCTTTGATCCACATTTTAAGTTGGATTTTAATCTTGATTTGATTATGACAAATAATTACATTTGTCATTTTATGATGATAAAAACAGAAGAATTGCAGAAATTACAGGTAAGAAAACAGTTTGATGGAGCACAGGATTTTGATTTGGTGCTTCGCATTGTCAGCACACTCTTGTTGAAAGAGCGCGAAGGTCAGGGAAAAAGGGTGGAGGAACAAATAGTTCATGTGCCTAAAGTGTTATATCATTGGCGCTGTCATGAGGAATCTACAGCTGAGAATCCTTTAAGCAAAATGTATGCTTATGAAGCAGGAAGAAAGGCATTGGCGGATTTTACGAAACGCATGGGATGGAAGGCAGACATTAGACACAATAAACATCTTGGCTTTTATCGGATTGCATATCGAAATTGTGTGCTACAGCACAGAGATGACCTTGCAGCTGTTGGTGGCTTTGTTGTATCGAAAGGAAAGGTCAGAAGCGGTCAGTACAAGGGACAACCTTTAATTTATGCAGGATATATGAATCGAATGGATTTATATCAGAATGTAGAGTTTTTGGATATTAGAAACATGGCTGTGAACAAGAAGTATCATACTGTATATGAAAAAATAACAGGACATTCGTATGTAAATACTTTTTATGAAGAGAATGAAATAGCCGAGAATACTGGTGTGAAAGAGCTTCCACAATGG
>JAFPAK010000015.1 GCA_017390825.1 Clostridia bacterium | reverse complement strand
TTATGCTTTCCCTCCGTGGGGCTGATATAAGCATCATACATTCCTTTTTCGGAATTAAGTACGACCGTACCAATCTGTGCCCCCGTAAACGGATGGTCAATTTTCACTCTGAAAGCCTCACCATTGTGATTGCCCTGTAATTTAAGCTCTGCTTCCATAATGACAGAATTGATGCCTGTTAAATCCACATCCTTAAATCCGAAATAACTGTCATTTTCAATAGAAACAACAGCTTCTCCTACTGAAACTTCCGAATTTTCGGTTGCATCTCCGGGAAGAAGCACAACAACATCTTCCGCAAAAGCAGAAGTGAAACCAAATATCATAACAAACACTATAAATAAAGAAATACACTTTTTCATAAAAATCCTCCTTTATTTACATTATATCATACATTTTTTCAAATGTAAATTGCAAAAATTGATTTTTTTATTGCAAATATTGATATTTCAAGCTCAATTGTAATCCGAAAAGTCGCATTTGTAAAACGAAATGCGACTTTTGTAATCGAAACGCAAGTTTGTAATCTGAAATGCACGATTTGTAAGCGAAATGCAATACCTATTTTCTCAAAAACCAGTTATTTTTGCATACCAATAAGGGATAGTTTATTTGGCAAAAATTTTGCAACCCAAAATGCTACCCCTGTATCCCACCTAATATTAAGTATATCCACCGTATCATTTTAATTATCTCTTAAGTAATTTCGGGTTAATAATAACCTGATTTTTTTCTACTTGTTTGTATCCTAACTTTTCGAAAAGTTCAGAACCGTAATAGAACTCGAATGCTTCAAATGGTGTCTTGTTTCCAAGCTTTAGTCTGCTATATGAGTTGATGTGATTCATCATAATATCAATCTTTTCCTGAGTCAGATTATCAAAGGTAACACCTTTTGGTAATACTCTGCGGATAAGCTCATGATTTACCTCTATAGAGCCTTTTTGATGAGGGCAGCCTGCATCACAATAATACACTCTTGTTCTAAGAACCCCATCTTTAGTATATTCTATCATTCTTGGATTAGAAAACTCTGAACCTCTGTCTGTAAGTATAACTGGAAAAATCTTTTCAAACAGTTTTCTGCCCAATTTCACATACAGCATTTCAAATATGTCAATAACCGACTGAGAAGTGTTAAAATCCCTCAAAAATCCCATCATAAAGCTCGTATGAGGAAAATGTATGGTTAACAGCACTTTGCCGCCTACAGTGCCTATTACAGAGTCCATTTGTGCCGGGTGAATATCAGCGTTTTTGTTCAAAAGCTTTTGATATTCTTCATAGCTTCTGCCGATATAACAACCTCTGTCAACCTTAAATTCTTTTTTCTTTCTGCGCGGTCTGTATCGCACCTTTCTTGGAAGGTCTATATTTCTCGCATCAAAGAAGCCTGCATCAATGTAATTATACAAGGTCTTTTCGCTGCACATCAGGGTGTCGGCATTGTTGCAGAAAATCTGATGGATTGACTGACCATTAAGAATCAACGGTGTTACAAAGGCATTTAACCTTGCTATTTCTGCTTCATCACACAAAGCGCCTTTACGAGAGCTTGAGATTTCCTGTTCAGCCATAATATTCGCCTGAACTGCGCTGTAAATGGTTTTTTCAAGAGTGCATTTGTTTCTTTCTTCACATCCGTTGCAAACATACGGAGGTTTAATTCTTACAATACAAATCTGCTCCGCAAATTCAGGGCAGTAGTCATTACAATGTCCGCAGGTTCGACACAGCTTGCATGAGGTTTTAACGCACTTATCTCCACACACCATACCCATTTTGCAGATTTCTTTATGCATACAAGCATTGAAACCGAAACCACTGTAACCGCTTTTTTCAATAACAGAATGCCTTCTGATTTCTCTTGAAATAGTAGAACGGTCTTTGTTGATTTTCTTTGCAATTTCTCCAAAAGAGCATCTTTGAAATATCATACTCTCAATCTCTAATCTTTCTTCAAATGTAATATATCCAGACATAAATGTCACATTCCTTTCCAACTTAATTTTGGTGGATACATTTATACAACACACGAAAATACAAGCAGGTGGGAACTCACATTTTCTGTTGCAAACAAAAATAAGGTTAATAAAAAAAACAAACGGAAACGAGATTGAAATCATTCAACTTCATTTCCGTTTTGATTTAATTATTTAATAGGCTTAATAATAGCCTTTGATAATCTGTATGACACTTCACGAAGGATTCTTATTATCAAGTTCATCCAGTTTTGCACCTTTTGGTCAGGATGTACAGTCAAATTAATAAACATTTTTTCTTATATAAAGTTAGATATTAAATTTACGATGTTATAAATTATAGGTGCAAAGATAATCGCAGGCAAGAAGTCTGCAACCTTGATTTTTGTAATTCCCATCAGGTTTGTACCTATCATTATAATCAGAATTGAACCGACACAAGTCATTTCGTTAATGGCACCTGTACTCATAAACGGAGCAAGAAGTCCTGCAAGAAGAACAAGTCCGCCTTGAATAACAAACACTGACACAGATGCAATCATTACCCCAAAACCTAGACTTGAAGCAAGCATCATAGAAGATACAAAATCAAGTGTTGCCTTGGTTATAAGCACCGAATTATCGCCGGTAAGTCCAGCCTGAATTGAACCTGTAACGGTCATAGAACCGACACAAAATAAGAGTGTTGCAGTTACAAGTCCTTCGGCGATTGAAACATTTTGACCTTCTTTTTTGAATTTCGTTTCAACATTCTTTGCAAGCTTGTTTACAGCACCATCGATATTCAGCAGTGTTCCTGATATTACGCCTAATACAACCGATGCAATTACTATAAGAACATTTTCGCCACACAAGCTTCCTGATATCCCGATATATAAAGTACAAGCACCCAATCCAATCATAGCCGCCGAACTTACTTTTTCGGGAATGCCTTTCTTAAACAGTAAGCCTATGCACGAGCCAAGTATTACAGTTATAACATTTACAATAACTCCCAGCATTTCAACTCACCCCCATTAAAGAATATCTGCTAAATCATAGATGAGTCTTTCTGTCTTTTCCCATCCAAGGCACGGATCTGTAATAGATTTTCCGTATGTGCATTCTTCAGGCTTTTGTTCACCGTCTTCAATATAGCTTTCAATCATAAGACCTTTAACAAGTTTTTTCACATCGTTAGAGTGTCTGCAGCTATGAAGGACTTCCTTCGCAATTCTTGGCTGCTCAGCCCATTTCTTTCCTGAGTTTGCATGGTTTGTATCGATAAGAACAGCAGGATTGGTAAGTCCTGATTTATTGTATATTTCTGCAAGATGGATAAGATCTTCGTAATGGTAATTGGGCATTGATTGACCTTGTTTATTGACATAGCCTCTTAATATAGCATGTGCATGTGGATTTCCCTGAGTTTCAACTTCCCACCCTCTGTAGATAAATGTGTGCGAGTGTTGAGCCGCAGTAATTGAATTCATCATTACAGAAATGTCTCCGGCTGTTGGATTTTTCATACCGACAGGAATGTCAAGACCGCTTGCGGTGAGTCTGTGCTTCTGATTTTCAACAGACCTTGCACCAACAGCAACGTATGCCAAAAGGTCAGACAAGTATCTGTGGTTTTCAGGGTATAACATTTCATCAGCACAGGTAAATCCTGTTTCTTCTATTGCTCTTAAATGAAGTTGTCTGATCGCAATAAGCCCCTTTAACATATCAGCCCCTTTCTGAGGATCAGGCTGATGAAGCATTCCTTTATATCCGTCACCTGTAGTTCTCGGCTTATTTGTGTAAATTCTTGGAATAATAAGAATTTTATCTGAAACCTTATCCTGCACTGTTCTAAGGCGTGAAATGTAGTCAATCACACTGTCATCGTGGTCTGCAGAGCAAGGTCCAATAACGAGAATGAATCTGTCGTCCTTGCCTTCGAATATTGACTTTATTTCAACATCTCTTTTTTCTTTGAGCTGTTCGAGCTTGTATGATAATGGAAACTGTTCTTTAATCTCCATTGGGATTGGTAATTTGCGTTTGAAATTCATGTTCATTTTTATGTACCTCCTATAATTTATTTTTTATCAAATAACGCTCTACGTTCTGTGGAATGTCTCATCATTTTTCTCATTCCGTCTATATCTTCAGCTTCAAGCATTGATTTCAGCTCATTAAATTTTTTAATAAACATATCCATTTGCTCAAGAAGAGCATCCTTGTTTGCCACAAAAAGTTCACTCCACATTAAATCATTTATACGGGCAATTCTCGTTAAATCTCTGAATGAGTCACCCGTAAATTTCTCCATGTTTTCTTTGTTATTACAGGTCATAAGTGTAATTGCAATACAGTGTGTAAGCTGTGAAAGAAAACCTATCATCTCATCGTGTTCTTCCGGCGAAAGTGTAGTAACATTTGAAAATCCTAAAAGTCTTCCAAGTTCTAAACAGGTATTAATTGTTTCAGGAGTGTTTTTTGGCGTTGGAGTTACTATGTAGTTTGCACCCTGAAATATCCTTTCAGTACTGTTTTCAACTCCCGAAACCTCACGGCCTGCCATCGGATGAGCGGCAATAAATTCTACATCAGATCTCAGCATATCCTGAATCTTATATACTATGCTTCCTTTAACACCTGTTACATCTGTTATGATAGAACCACTTTTAAGCAGGTGCTGATTCTGCTCAATCCATTCAATAAACACATGCGGGTAAAGAGCAAATATCACGAGGTCTGCTTCGCCGATTATTCTTTCATCAAGCTCTGTTGTGCCTTCGTCAATTATACCTTCGTTAATGGCATAATCTATAGAACTTTGTTCTTTTGTAATAGCACTTATATGAAATCCAAATCGCTTTAATCCCCTTGCATAACTTCCTCCCAAAAGTCCAAGTCCTACTATCAATACTTTCTTGCTTACATCCACTATCATATATTGTCACCTTCGCTCAAAATTTTCAAAAAATAAAGTCCCACTTGAATTTTTCGCAAGTGAGACTTTAATGCATTTTTATACACAGTTTAAGGAATTTCTACTACTCACTCGTTAATTTCTTAATAAATTTTTCAATAGCAAGATAAGCATAGCCAAAATAATAAGCTACACCAAAGCTATAGTATTTATTTAAGTTAAAGAGATTCGTGTTCATAATTCTTTCCTTCTGATTTTATTTTGTCTTATTTGAAAGCATAACCTTGTCATTTGCAAATTCGCTTCCACTTGCTTTTTCAAACAATTCAAGAAGCTCGGGAATAGTAAGTTTTTTCTTTTCCTCTCCGGAAACATCAACAATTATTCTGCCTTCGTGCATCATAATAAGGCGGTTTCCGTATTCGATTGCATCGTGCATATTATGAGTAATCATTAGTGTTGTAAGATTATCCTTTGAAACAATTTCATCGGTGATTTCCAAAACCTTCTTTGCAGTTTTAGGATCAAGAGCCGCAGTATGCTCATCAAGAAGCAAAAGCTTTGGTTTTTTAAGTGTTGCCATAAGCAAAGTTAAAGCCTGTCTCTGTCCGCCTGACAGAAGCCCAACCTTTGCAGTCAGTCTATTTTCAAGTCCCAAACCAAGAATTTTAAGAAGCTCTTTGTATTCTGCTCTTTCTTTTGATGTAATACCAGCCCTTAGAGTTCTTCTTTTTCCGCGTCTTGCGGCAAGTGCAAGATTTTCTTCAATCTGCATATCAGCAGCAGTTCCAGTCATGGGATCCTGAAAAACTCTGCCCAAATATTTTGCTCTTTTGTATTCAGGTAAATGTGTGATATCAACACCGTCAATAACAATGCTTCCGCAATCTACGGGATATACGCCTGCAATCATATTAAGCATGGTTGATTTTCCTGCACCGTTGCCGCCAATAACCGTTACAAAATCGCCTTTTGCAAGATGAAGGTTAATTCCGTTTAATGCTTTTTTCTCATTTATTGTTCCGGGGTTAAAAGTTTTTTCAACATCTGATATATTAAGCATTTACTTTACCCCCTTTATGTTTTCTCATATGCTTTTGAGTATACTGTCCTTTCCAATACGGAACAGCAAGGAAGATTGCAACAATCGCTGCTGAAAGAAGCTTCAAGAGGTTTGCATCCATTCCCAAAGTGATAACCGTTTGAATTACAATATAATAGATAATCGAACCAAACGCAACTGACAAAAGTCTTAATGCAAAGTTTTTGAATATTTTACCGAACAATGCTTCGCCTATGATAACTGCGGCAAGACCGATAACGATTGCGCCCTGTCCCATTTTAACATCAGCAAAGCCCTGATACTGAGCAAGAAAAGCTCCTGAAAATGCCACAAGTCCGTTTGAAAGCATAATACCAAGAACTTTATTTAGGTTTGTGTTAATACCTTGCGCACGGCTCATATTTAGATTTGTTCCTGTTGCTCTTATTCCGCAACCCATTTCAGTTCCAAAGAACCAGTATAAAAGAGCAATCAAAATAACTAAAACCACTCCTACTGTTATGAGCGGATTATGGAATGCAAACTCCTTAACCCAACGAAGCGAAACAAGGAGGTCTGTCTGATTAACATTTATAGATTGATTTGCTTTGCCCATTATTTTAAGGTTTATGGAATAAAGTGCAAGCTGTGTCAGTATTCCCGATAAAATCGCAGGAATTCCCATACAAGTATGCAAAAGTCCTGTTATAGCACCTGCCAAAAGACCTGCAACAAATGCAAGTAACATTGCAAGCCACAAATTACATCCGTTTAAAATAAGTATGACTGCAACCGCACCGCCTGTCGCAAAGGAGCCATCAACAGTCAGATCTGCTACATCTAATATTCGGTATGTGATATAAACACCGATAGCCATAATGCCCCATATAAGTCCTTGCGAAAAAGAACCAGGTAAAGCATTTATAAGTTGTGATATAATTTCCATTTCATTCACCCACTAAAACTTTGTTAGCCGGAGAGAAATATATTCCCTCCGGCCGAAAATTTAATAATTAATTTTCTTCAATAGCTGTATATCCATCAAGAGGTGTAATTCCTAAAGCTTCGCAATTCTGCTTATTGTATTTAGGAGTCTGTTTTTCTGCATATTCGATAGGCATTGTAGAAATGTCAGCACCGTCTCTCAAAATCTTAACTGCCATCTTACCGGTTGTGTATCCAAGGTCATAGTAGCTGATAGAAAGTGTTGCAATACCGCATCCTGAACAAATACCTTCTTCGCCTGCAATTACAGGGATCTTCTTAGGTTCGCAGATGTTATCAATAATTCCTGTGT
>JAFPAK010000128.1 GCA_017390825.1 Clostridia bacterium | reverse complement strand
TGAAACTACAAAAAATAACGAAATAATCGAAAGGGAGACAGAATAAGTATGAAATTATTAAAAGTACTTATCAGCATGATTCTTGTTGTGACAATGTGCATGACAATGATGATGCCCGCAAGCGCAGGAAGAATCACTTATTATTTAAGTGACCTCAAAATGGCAGAAGCAGCCACAGCAGACGAAGCAAAACAGCTTCTCACAGCTGCAGGCTATGAAATCCTTGATAAAAACCTTAACCCCGGCGGTGACAAGGCTGTTTATCTCGGCTACAAGAAGTCAAAGAATGTTGACGATGCCATCACAGACGTAAAGGTTATGAACATGAAAGGCGGTTTCAATGTTTCTGACTATGAAACCATCTTCGAGGAAGCAATGGATACATACAGCTCGGAGGTTAACAACCTTCGTATTGCGGCAAATGAATTCGCTGCAAACTACAAGGCAGGTAAGAAAGAAGCACAGCTTGCTTACCGTCAGCTCAACTATTACTATGTTGAGGATGACAAAGGCGTAAAGACATACATGGGCGACTATATGCTTAACTTTCCTGCAGATAACAAGGACTTTGCAGATATTCTCTTAAAGGGTAACCCTAACATTCTTGATAATATCAGAATTCTTCTTTCAATGGGTGTTGCTGATGACGGTGACCTTATTGAGCGTATTAAGGCATCGGTTGCAGACAAATCAGTATATACTAAAGACAAGTATTTTGATAACGCAAAAGAGCTTACAGGCAAAATTCAGCAGTTAAAGAAAATGCTCGCTGATGCACAGGCTGAAATTGCAGAGATCGAAGCTGATACCGAAATGACTCAGGAAGAAAAAGATCTTGCATTAGTGATGCCTACCTATATTGTTACTCTTCTCGGTAGCTTTGATCTTGTTTTAGCATCTATTCCTTACGGCGAAACAAACTACAGAGAATATTTTGAAAATGCTACAGATGTTGATTACAAGCTTCTTTATCCCTTTGTTGAGGCTATGACAGAAGGTCAGCGTGCAATGGCAGTTTCAGGTCAGCTTCATTCAGTGCTTGTTTACAATGCAGTTGAAATGTCCGATGAAGAGCTCGAAGCAAAGCTCAAAGAAACAGAAGAAGGACTTGAACCCTTATCAGTTTACCTTGGTACAGATATGAATCTTCTTGAAGGTGCGGTGGCTGTTACATCAGATGCTTTAAGAGAAGAAGCAGCATCAGGCAACAGCTGGTTTGCTTGCTTCACAGGTAATATGGCAGGTGATATAACAATTTCATCCCTCGTTGGTGTTGGCGGTGTTGCTCTCATAGGTACTTCACTCCACTTCCTTAAGAAGGCAATCGCCAATACAAACTGGTCTCCTGCTGATTTGGAAGCATTAAATGAGTACACGTTTGCTTTAGATCATGAAAAACAACTTTATGATATTGTTAGTAAAGGTTTTAACTCTGATGCGACAGAAAAATCAGCGAATTATATTAAAAGTTTTGAAAAAAGTATCAAAGATTTGAATGCAAAGCATTCTGTCCCGACAAGTACAGTTGTTTTAACATCTCTCGGTATTGCTGCAGGTATTGCAATGATTGCTTTCAGTATTTACTCAATCGTTCGGATTGTTGATAAATACAACCCCAGCTACACAAAGATTCCCTCAAATATGGTAGATACAGTTTCTACTGCAAACGGTAACAGATTCATCAACTACACCGTTGTAAATTCACTCTATCAGGACGGTGATAAAACTGCTGAAAAGCCCGGTGATACAAACGGTTACGACGGTAATCAGTGGAACGCAATTTACTACACAAAGAGCTTCGAAGCAGGTAAGTGTATGACCTCAACAGGCTACTTTATTGATTCAGCTGACAACTTCGGTAAGTACACACCCGTTGCAGGCTTTGGTACAAAGAATTGCTATAACCTCAACTCCTTCAACGGCGAAGAAAACACAGAAACTGTTTATATGGCTTTCGGTAACTCAAACAATAAGAAAACAGCTGAAACATCAGTTCCCACAGTTATCGGCAGTATGTTTGCATACGGGGCAATAGCTATCAGCGGTGTTGCAGGTATGGGACTTGGTATGTGCATTATGTCACTTATCAAGCGTAAAAAGGAAAGCTGATAATAATCTGATCTTTCTATAATAGAAGCTTTGAACTGTAAGGCATCTGAGAATATTTTCAGATGCCTTATTTTTTATATTTTTTATAAATTAAGCCTTATTTGTAAGAGGTTTGTAATATCATTGAGTGTATAATATTTTCATCATTAAAAAAAGGAGACGAAAATTATGAAATTATCAAAGATATTAATCAGTATGCTTCTTGTTGTGACAATGTGCATTACAATGGTAATGCCTGCAAGTGCAGGTAGAATCACTTATTATTTAAGTGATCTCAAAATGGCAGAAGCAAACACAGCTGACGAGGCTAAAAAGCTTCTCACAGACAAAGGTTTCACTGTACTCGACAAAAACCTCAATCCCGGTGGTGGCAAGGTAGTTTATCTTGGCTACAAGAAGTCAAAGAATGTTGACGATGCTATTACAGATGTCAGAGTTATGAACATGAACGGCGGCTTCAATATCTCTGACTATGAAACCATCTTCGAGGAAGCAATGGATACATACAGCTCAGAGGTAAATAATATCCGTATTGCTGCTAAGGAGTTTGCTGAAAACTACAAGGCAGGTAAGAAGGAAGCACTTAACGCTTACCGTCAGCTCAACTACTATTATGTTGAGGATGAT
>JAFPAK010000127.1 GCA_017390825.1 Clostridia bacterium | reverse complement strand
ATCCGGAGCCCAATTTGTTTATTATTGATAAGACATGCGCCATTGCAGCATCCAAAAAAATCGAAACCGTAATTGTTTTCAATAAATCTGATTTGAAATCGGTCGATGATCTTGTAGAGATTTATAGAAATGCAGGATATCGTACTTATAAAGTATGTGCAGACAACGGTTGCGGTATTGATGAGATAAAAAAGGAGATCAAAGACAATTTTTGTGTTTTTACGGGCAATAGCGGAGTTGGCAAGTCGAGCATATTGAATTCGCTTGATGACTGTTTGAATATTGCAACTGCACAGATCAGTTATAAGTTGGGTCGAGGCAGGCATACAACTCGCCACACTGAAATTTACAGTATATGTGGTGGCTTCATTGCAGATACACCCGGGTTTTCAAGCTTTGATACAAAGCAATGCGGATTTATCCATAAAGATGACTTACAGTATTGTTATCCGGAATTTGATAAGTATATTGGGCAATGCAGATTTGTAGGTTGTTCACATACAAAGGAAAAAGGATGTGCTGTTCTTAAAGCGATAGATAATGGTGAAATTTCTGTTTCAAGACACAATAGCTATGTTACGATGTATGAAGAGGCAAAGCAGACAGCAGATTGGGAGTTGAACAAATAATATGAGCAGATGCGTTATCGTGGGCGCAGGAGAGATATTGGATTACGCATATATCAGATCTTTTTTGTTGCCGGATGATTATTTCATTGTTTGCGACGGCGGTATTTATCATATTGAATCTCTCGGTATTACAGCTGATGAGTACATTGGTGATTTTGATTCTGCTGCTAAACCTGTTACAGAAAGAACCGTTACTGTTCTTCCTTGTGAGAAGGATGATACGGATACTTTTGCAGCAACAAAGCGTATGCTCAGTAAAGACTTTACTGATTTTGTTTTTATCGGAGTTTTGGGTAAGCGGATGGATCACACATTATGTAACCTATCGATTTTACTGTTTTTGTACAAAATGAATGCCAAGGGCACAATTATCAGCGATTTTGAAACAGTGAGCCTTATTACGGATAAAGAAAGAGTATATAGGGAAGAGTGTAGCTTTTTTTCTTGCTTGTGTGCTGATGGCAGAGTAAACAATATAACCATATCAGGGGCGAAATATCCGTTGAGTGATGCCACTATTGAGCCATATTATCAGTATGCTGTAAGCAATGAGGTTATCGGTGAATATGCCGAGATAACCGTGAAAAATAGCGTTGCATATCTTATAAAATCAAGATAATCACAAAAGTTTGCTGCCGTAATATAATGATATCAGTAAGGGATATTTTATTCGGGCGGTGATTTTGTGCGGTGCAAACGAAAAAATAAGTCTAAAAACAAATCGTTGATTTTGTTTTCCTTTACAGCAGGCTTGATATTTGCGTCTTTTTTGCCGTTTAAGGTACTTATTATTATCTTAAGTATTGCGCTGATATTACTTGGACTGTCTTATTTAAAATGTCCCTGATCATTTAGGAGGCGTTTTTATGAAGATCGTTGTTGTAAAAAGTCCTAAGTTTTTAAAAGGAATACTACGTGCAATTTTTAAAATTAAAAAAGAAGAATTAAATACATAAAACAACACAAAAATCCGCATACTGCTCAAAGTATGCGGATTTTTTCAATTTGCTGTTATTTTGTTTCAATTACACTTTTATCTGTGATAATTAAAGGATAATTCTTAATTGGTAAATTGTCGTAGTAGGTAAGTCCTGTTGATACACCGAAATCACTATCAATTTCAAATACATCACCTGTATACAAATCAATAATTACCGGCTCGTTGAGTCCTTTGTCTACAGTAAGCTTTGCAGCAAAGTCATAATCGGTATTACGATCAAGTTCTGAGGGGATGTAGTAAGCATAAAGCGGACAACCATCTTTTTCAAAGGACATTGCAATAGCCGAAATAAATTCAGCATGATTTTTTGTGTGAGCTTCAATAGTTGAATAATTATCGCTCGGTTTAAAATCGCCGCTCATTATAGTTGAAAGGTTAGAAATTGCGAAATATGACTTTTTGGGAGTATATGTATTTCCGTTCAGAATTCCGTGTGCAGCAGGCTTTTGGAGTATCTCTTTGGCTTTTTCATATTGTCTTTCCCACATATCAGCTATTTGGAAAAACGAGCCTCTTTTCACGCCGTAATATATATCTATGAAGTAACGTCTTAACAGAAATACAGCCTGTGGTGTTTCGTTATTACAACCTGACTTAACAAGCCAATGATTTTCGTAAGCCCATGAAGGATATCCACTTTCACCTTGCCAAAGCTCAACATCACACAATCCTCTCGAATCAAGCTTGTTTCTAAGTGCTTTAATTAAAGCCGGAAATCTAAATTCAGGAGCTGTAGTGTAGGCATGATAGCAAAAGAAGTTGATATCATTTTTATCAAAACAGTTGAGCATATCGTCAATATACTCAAAATTATAAGGAGAAGCAACAACAGTGCCAATTTTTGCATCTTTGTTCATCTCACGTATTGCTGAACCGGTTAATTTTACAAATTCACCATAATCCTTGCCATTTGGTGTTTTTGGATACCAAAAATGGTTCAAATCAGGCTCATTCCAAATCTCATAGTGTTTAACAACATCTTTGTATCTTTTTGCAATTTCTTTAACATAGTTACACCATGCTTGAGTTGTCTCTTCACCGTAATAAATCGGTACACAACCAACTGCAGTAGGGTTAGGCGCATCTTTCATATAAATAGGATTGCCATAGCTAACAGAAAACCAAGGAATAACACCTCGACTTGTAAGGTTTTCAACGATTGAATCAAGCCAATCGAAATTATAAACGCCTTTTTCTTCCTCACATTTTGCCCAGCCAGTCTGACATCGTGCATATTTGATACCGGATTCGCCTAATAAATCGTAACACTTGTCAGGATTTATTACACCACGCTCCATACATTCAAATCCGATACTCACATATGAATTATCAATTTCTTTAGATTCATAAGTTTTAAGTTTACCAAGTAATTTCATAAAACCACCTCAATAATTTTGTAGGTTAATTATAAATTAATTGAATAGATAATACAATATACAATTTAATCACAATTTATAATATTCGCGCACGTTTATAAATAATTTGCAAAATAACTTATAATATTAAACATTCAATAAGAAATTAATAATAAATAAATTTGTTAATTATTCAATGGCCAGTAAAACTGCTTTGGATTTTTTGTTTCAACAGGTGCTATGCCGTGTTTAGCTTTATAAGTACGAAAAAAACTGGAATATGACTGAAAACCACTTAGTTTTGCTATTTTTGTGAGTGATTTGTCATTAGTTTTCATAAAAATCTCCACTTCTTTTAACCTCAGTGATGTTAAGAGATTGTGAAAAGTCATACCTTTCATCATTTTACATATTCTGTTTATCGTTTTATCTGATACAAAAAACTTATCTTCCAATGTTTTCAGCGTAATATTTTCGGTATAATGATTTTCAATATATTCAATTACTGCTAGCATATGTAGTTAGTAGATTGAAAAATGATGTTGAAATATATAATATTCTTAATTCGAATGTCAAAGCGTTAGTAGACAGTTGGGCTGAAAGACTTTCATAATTAAATACATATTAAAAGGCTAAAAGATTTAAAATCTTTTAGCCTTTTATAGTTTAAATGTAATTATATAGCGGTATGTGTATATAATAACACCTATTAAGTAAGATTAGAAAACCGTTAATAGTACCGTTGAAACAGACAATGGTTGATATTTTAAATGAGTATTTAAAATATAGATAGCACAAGTCTAATTAGAGGACTATCTTTTTTTGCAATATATTCGGTCAACAATTAGTTAAAAGCACATGCTAACATTAAAAAAAGAAAAACTCTGCAGTAGGCGTTGTACCCGTAAGGATACAACGCCAGTTTTATT